>CALHJX010000063.1:0-2917 GCA_938033385.1 uncultured Collinsella sp.
TCTGCTGGGCTCCACGCCGCGCCAAATCTACCTGCAGCATTTGCTGGAACTTCCCACGCCGCACTACGCGCACATTCCGCTGCTCATGTCGCCGGATGGCCGCCGCCTTTCCAAGCGCGACCGCGACCTGGACCTGGGCGAGCTCCGCACCCGCTTTGGCGCGCCCGAGGCACTACTGGGCTGGCTCGCCGGGCAAACAGGCATCGCGCCGGACGCCACACCGCGCTCTGCCGAGCAGCTGGTCGAGCACTTTAGCTGGGATGTTATCCGCACGCATCGGGAAAACATCACTGTAACGGTCGAGTAGCCAGCCACCCCGCCCCTACGCGACATCCCAGGGCTGGAGTTCGTCGCCCAGGCGGACAATACAGTCGTAGAGCACGGTGTGGCACTCGGCTGGGTTGGCGTCACGATGAAAATGCCCGTAGTACCAGCGCTTGTAGTCCAGGTGGTCCTCCAGCTCGTCGAAAAACGTGGTGAGTCGATCGACATCGGGATAATTCCAGCCAGGTGCCGGGTAAAGCGTGGGCGAAAGCATGCGCGTGGAGCAGGTATGGGTGATCGCATAGTCGACCTTCCAACCCACGCTGTCGAGCTTTGCCCGCGCCTCCTCAAAGTTGCGCTCGTCCGGCAGCTCCTGCGGCCACCAGCTGGAATACGGAATGCGGTATTCCTTATCCACGCTCGTGGCGCCGCCCATGGCAAAGATCGTTGAGCCGTCGAGCTCAAAAACCTCACCGCGCGTCAGGCGTCGGATGGGCGAGGTGTCCGACAGACGCTGCGTCAGGCCGCCGTGCCACAGCTCCATGGGGCGCTCCGCCCAGTGATCGAAACGCTCGTGGTTTCCGTCGACAAACAGCACCGTATAGGGGCGCGACTCCAGCCAGGCGATGTCGGCACATTCCTCGGCAGAGAAATCCCACGGAAAGCCAAAGTCGCCCGCGATGATGAGATAGTCGTCACTTGTCAGACCATCCCCAAGATCCCAGTCGCGAAGCTTTTGCATGTCGACGCCGCCGTGAATATCGCCCGTCACATAGACCGTCATCGGATCACCACTTCCCTGTAAGTCGCTAGCCCACATTCTGCACGATCACTAAGTCAACCGTTCCAGCCCTTCCATCCTTTGGGACCCACCCCTCGCTCTTCCATCCAAACGGGTCAAACACCCAAAAGATCAGATCGAGCACGCCGCCGGTCATCGTGGCGCCGGCAAGAGCCATGCAAACATGCAGAAAGCTGGCACTTCGGAGCACGTCGAACGGCCCCAGAACAGCCAACAGCGCGACCGCTGCGCCGGCTACGCACAGCGCGAGGCACGGCCCCGCGTCCTTAACGCACTTCTTTGCGAGATGCTTTGCGTTGTCACTCATCGGTATCGAACTCCTTAGAGGGTCGTTGTTCAGACGCATGCCGCCGCGGCAGAGCGGGGCGGCAGGGTAAGTGTCACATGCTGTGCGGACATCAATGGAGAAACCGCCTGCTCGACCAACCTTTGACGCCGTTTTGCACCGGCACCACATCCCCCGCTATCGAGGTCTAATACTTTTCCCGAGAAGTGAATGGCTGTTTTTGAACCCCTGAAACATCCGCATTTTTCGGCGGCAAAATCGCAGGATTTCAGCGCCGAAACCGCAGGAAGCGGCACCTTTAAAGTGTCGATGCTTCGGGGGTCCGTTTTAGCTCGTTCACTTCTCGGGAAAAGTGTTAGGCCTCGCTGTTAGCTATCCAAAAAGACACCTCTCCCTTCCCCACACCACCCAAAAACTCATCCAACGTTAATCTTGGCTCAAGAATCGCTTAATCTATAACCTGCACTATAGAGTTCGACCAAGGGCGAGGCGGCGCCGCGCAACGCAGGCCGCCGAACGCAACGCTCGCGCCCGGGCAGATTGCCCGGCGTCGCGCCCATCGAACGAAAGGACAGGTCATGGACGACCTCGAAAAAGTTGAAACCATCCGCACCAAGTGCAACGTGAGCTACACCGACGCCAAGGCGGCGCTCGACGCCGCCGACGGCAACGTTTTGGACGCCATCATTTGGCTCGAGTCGCAGGGCAAGACCCAGACCACGTCAGCGCACGCCGCCACCGAATCCACGCCGGTCGACGAGCCCTCGGCCGAGATGGTCGCCGCGCAGGCCGCCTACGAAAAGTCGAGTGAAAAGACCGACTTCTCCAAGAAGATGGACAGCGTGTGGGAGTACCTCAAAAAGCTCTTCCGCCTGAGCCTGGACACAAAGTTTATCGCCACGCGCCGCGATGCGATCATCCTCAACATTCCTATCCTGATCCCCATCATCGCCCTGTTTGCCTGGGGCGCCACGATATGGCTGATGCTGCTTGGCCTATTCTTTGGCATGCGCTACCGCATCGACAGCGACGGCGACGTGCCCGGCAGCATCAACAACCTGATGGATCACGCTGCCGATGCCGCGGACGACATCAAGCAAAATCTCAACGACGACAAGTAATCGCAGACGGGGGCACGTATGGCACGAATCCTGATCGTAGAGGACGAGGAGAAAATCGCCCGCTTTGTGACGCTCGAGCTGGAGCACGAGGGCTACCAGGTGGAGCACGCCGCCGACGGCCGCACCGCCGTGGACCTGGCGCTGGAGCGCGACTACGATCTGATTCTGCTCGACGTGCTGTTGCCGCAGCTCAACGGCATGGAGGTCCTGCGGCGCGTACGCAAGCACAAGGATGTGCCAGTGATTATGGTCACCGCGCGAGACGCCGTGATGGACAAGGTGGCCGGGCTCGATGCAGGTGCTGACGATTACCTAACCAAGCCGTTTGCGATTGAGGAGCTGTTCGCACGGATCCGCGTGGCGCTGAAGCGCTCGGAGGCCGTGCGGGCGGCTTCGGGCGTTGGCGGCATCGGGACGGGCGCGGCAGGCGGCACGGGTGTCGGC
>CALHJX010000064.1:0-13879 GCA_938033385.1 uncultured Collinsella sp.
TGCCGGACGGCTTTTTGCGTAATGTGATAGATCAAATATTATTTTTTCTGGTTTGTAGGCTCCGAAAAGCCTTGTATTTACAGTGTTCCTAATAGGAAGTAATCATATGTTTATGCCAAGAGCTATGCCGCCTGCCGTGAGAAGCGGCGAAGGATGGAAGATGCGCTGCCACAGAAGCCTATGTTGACAGGTGAAATGTCGGTATGTCAGGCAGCAGAATTCTTCCTGTCCGAGCGCCGCAGCACACTGAAAACCTCAACGATTGGGCGTTACGAGTATATGATACGGCACTATATCGTCCCTGAACTGGGAACGCTCTTGCTGCGTGATCTGACGGCGGAAAAACTTTCTGCGTTTTTTTCGCGGCTGCAAGATAGAGGTTTGTCATGCAAGAGCACAAGGGATGTTGGAGTGCTGCTGAAGACGATCTTCAAGGTTGCAAAAAAGAGCTGCCATTGCGATTGCCCCGGCAGAGAGGCGGAGTTGCCCGCGTACCGCAGCAAGAAGATAGAGGTGTTTTGCAATCAGGAAATCTCCTCATTGGCTCGGAAGATATTGACATCGCCAGACATGACGGGGCTGTGCGTGCTTTTGGTCTTGAATACAGGATTGCGTCTCGGAGAAATCTGCGCCCTGCGCAAGAGTGATATCGATTTTCACTCCGGCTTCCTGCGGATCGAGCGTTCTGCCGCCCGCGTGCGGGATGGCTCAGGCACACGGCTGGTGGTGCAAGCCCCGAAAAGCAACAGTTCTGTGCGCCTTGTAGCGGTTCCCAACGATATGCTTGAGCTGATGAAAACAGCCACCAGGAGCATCCGCGAGGACAACTATTTGCTGGCCAACACGGATATGCCAATGGAGCCGCGCACGCTACAGTACCGATACCGCAAGCTGCTGGAGCGCTGTGGCATCCGTTACCGAAATTTTCATGCCCTGCGACACACCTACGCGACACGGTGCATGGAAAGCGGCGTGGACATCAAGAGCCTCAGCGAGCTGCTGGGCCACGCTGATATACGGACGACATTACAGACCTATGTGCATTCCTCTCTGGCACATAAAAAGCAGGCGGTGCAGAGTATATGCTTTCTCCCGATTGAAAGTACGTGGGGCAGTTTAATTCCGTCAAAAATTTCGTCAGAGATGCCGCAAAGCGATGCGCTGCAAAGACGCGCAGACGCAGGGGTCGTGAATTGTATATGATTTACGAAAAACGAACTATTCCTCTTGCAGCCGTAGGCACAGATGCCTGCGGCTTTTTTTATTTTGCAGGCAAGGCGCGAACCGGCTTGCTGCGTTGTGAATAGGGGCTAATCATCCTGTTATCAAGACCGTCTGGGATAGAACCGCTCGCCGACCCACTCTGCGGTCAGCACTTTCGGATGCAAGACCAGCGTGGGCGTATGGCTTTCCACAGCAAAAGCAAAGGCTCTGTTTTCCCCACTGTCCGTTGCTGACAAGTCCGTATCATGAACACATAGCACCACATCGGCAAGGCAGATGATCTTCCTATAGGCTTGCAGCTGTGCATCCGGCGTACCAACGGGACACACAACAGAAATATGGGTGCATTTCTCCAGCATCGTAAAGTAGCGTTCCCGCAGGTAGGGCGCCCATTTTGTAGCTTGCTCCTCATGTGGCGTGTAGCAAATGAGCATCAGGTCGCTGTCAACTGCCCGTAGGCCGTTGATGATCTCGCCCGCATACAACCCCACACCACAGTCACAGGCCACAAGGAATTGCGAGACTCCACCTTGGCGCAGCGCCATGATCTGTTGTGCCAGCTCTATCTTCAATTTACGGCAGCCAGAATCTTCTTCATCAAACCCCCATGGATATCTCATAGGTGCTTGTCCTATGACCGCACAGCGGTATATGTGACGGCTTTCCTTCAAAAACATCACACTCTCAACACGAGTATTGTCGTAATATATAATACGATAATAATTATTAAAATGCAACGATTTTTCAAAGTATAATAAACGAAAAATCTTAGGTGGTGAAGTTGTGACAGATATTCTGGAAATCATCAAACGAAATCGTGAGGCACGGGGATGGTCGGAATATCAGCTTGCTGAACGCTCTGGCCTGCCACAGTCTACCATCTCCTCGTGGTATAAAAAGTCTATGACGCCATCGTTTGCGTCGCTTGAGAAGATATGCGATGCTTTTGGCGTCACATTGTCGCAATTTTTTGCTCAGGACGACATTCGTGTGGCGCTGACTCCCGCGCAGCGTGAGATGTTGGATAAATGGAATTGCCTGACATCAGTGCAGCAAGCAGCTTTGGCAGCACTCATGGATACGATGATATGAATGGATAAGCCGGTTCTCGCGGCGAAGAAGCGTTTTCCACCTGTAAGCCCCGGCAGCTTTCCGCTACGATGGCCTTGTACTTGAGGTCATTAGGCATTGAGGACGGAGCAGAGCAGGCACGGGATGGGCGATCATGCCCAGCAGAGCATATCAGCATGGCCATGACCCCGACAAAATCTTGAAAGGGCGAAACGCAAATAAGCCAGTGAAAAAAGATGAAGGGTGTATCAGCTGGTACATCCTTCATCTTTTTCGCTATTCTTCTTTTGCTAATGTTTGCGTATGCAGGAACGCATCCATCAGCATTTTTCCATCCTCGCGGTCACTCCACCAGTACGGCCGCAGAAACAACAGAGCATTCTCCAGCCAAACATAATCGTCCTTGGTCAATGTATGACTTTGAAGCCCTGCACTGATCCTGATATACGATTCTCTTACTTTGGCACTGGCATGGTCACGCACAAGATAGCCGTTGAGAAAGCCGGTGATGACAGATATTTCCTCATCTGTATAAAACATGGCGTCCCTCCTGAATTCAGTCACACAGGACAGATTATAGCATATTTTCTTTGCATCCACAAGCAGTCTTGTACAAACCGGGCTTCCTCTGTTGTACAAAGCGGGCTTCCCCTGTGTCAAGGCCACCTTGAAAAGTGCCGGTATACCGACTTTGTGACAGTTTTGTGACACTTTCCCCACACTTTTGCGGGGGAAGTCAGAGACTTCTTCTGATATGATACAGACAAGGTTGATACACAACCACAAATACTTCAAAAAAGGAGCGTAAAATACCATGAAAAAGAAAACGATTTGGAGCCTTGTATTGGCACTTGCATTGACGGTAACGGCCATCGGCACAGCAACCTCCGCCTTTGCCGCCACATCCGTACCAATGGAGCCTGTTACTAAAATTGCAACCGAGAACGAGGACGCCATCTGGGAGCAGATCGAGGCGGTGGAAGAGAAGAGCGACGCCATCTTCCAGAGAAACGCAGCGCTGTGGGAAAAGCTGGACGAAATCTGCAACGCCCTGCCTGACGACTATGACTTCACAGACTTTGACGAGGCGGCATTTATCCGCAGCACCAACGCCCTGACGGAGGCGGAGAAGGAAACCCTTTTGAATGACATCAAGGAGCTGAACGAGCTGGATGCCCAGATGGAGAAGCTGTATGGTCAGCTGCCCGCCTGCGACAATATGCCGCTTTACGAGAAGGCACTGGAAAAGGCCGACCCCAAGGTGCTGGATGAGATCGACACCCTGGAGCAGGAGTATGACCGCGTCTGCGAAAAGCACGCCGACCTGTGGGACAAGGTAGATGAAGCGTACTTTGATCTGCCGGACGACTACGACTTCGACAACTACGATGAGGCCGCCTTCATCCGCAGCCTGAGCTTCCTGACCGACGCGGAAAAGGACGCGCTGATCGCCGACTACAACCGTCTGGTAGAGCTTGATAACCAGCTGTGCAAGCTGTACGACACCATTTGGGGCAATACCGGCTGCGAAAGCGGCATCTGCCCCTTTTGACGGCAAAGAGTTTTTCTGATATGATTAACTAAATACGACGCCGATGCTGCGCCTGTGCGCAGCATTTGGCGCTGCTTTCTAGGAGGTCACCATGGGACATTCCATCTATTTGGCGGACGATGAAAAGAGCATCCGGGAACTGCTCCATAGCTTCCTCGCAAGTGACGGATATACCGTGCGCTCCTTTGAAAGTGGTGACGCACTGCTGGAGGCATTCCGTCAGGAGCCTGCGGAGCTGGTCATACTGGACATTATGATGCCCGGCACGGACGGCCTTACCGTGTGCCGGGAGCTACGGTCTGTTTCCGATATTCCCATTATCCTGCTTACGGCCAAGGACAGCGAGCTGGACTACGTCATGGGCATCAGCCAGGGCAGTGACGATTACCTCACCAAGCCCTTTCGCCCCACCATACTGCTCATGAAGGTGAGAGCCCTGCTGCGCCGGGTGGAGATGGACAGGGGGAAAATAGCGGCGGCAGTAGATGAATTGCGCTATGGAGATCTCCGCTATTCCGCTACGGAAAATGCCGTCCTTTGCGGGAATACACCTGTTGCGCTGACCCAAACCGAGCTGCGGCTGCTTAGCTATATGATGAGGCAGCCGGGGAAAGCCTACTCCCGCGAGGAGCTGCTCAACGGCGTGGGCAACCTGCTCGGCATGCTCATGACGTTTTTGGGCGGCGCCTGGATGCCCCTGTCGCTGATGGGCCCGGCCGTGCAGACGGTGGCGCACTTTGTGCCGACATATTGGGTGAACGACGCGATCAGCAAGGCACTCGCCGCGGACCTGACGTCCACCGTGCTGGGCGACATCGCCTGCGATCTGGGCGTCACGGCACTCTTCGCCGTGGCCATCGCCGCCGTAGGCCTAGCCCTCGCACGCACCAAATCCCACGCCTAGCCACCTAGCCATTGGGTACTCATTGGGGACAGACTTAAACGACCAAGAGTGGCCATTGGGGACAGACTTAAACGACTAGTCATTGGGGACAGTCTTTGCCGATCGGCTGTTTTGCCGGCTGGGTTGGCAAAGACTGTCCCCAACTGCCGGTAGGAAAGGAACGTCCCCAACTGCCGGGTGGCGAAAGAGTGTCCCTAACAGCTAGTCATTTAAGAACGTCCCCAATGACTAGTCTGAAATAAAATCCAGGCCTCGCTCCAAAATAGTTCGCCATGGTTTACTATTACGCTCATAAAGTAGTACGAGGCTAACAACGGGGGATACCATGGCAACGCAGGAAGCCTATGTCCAGGTTAAGGATCTCAAAAAGCATTACGGCGACGGTGATGCGCGCCTGACGGTACTTGATGGCATCGACACGTCCATCAACCGCGGCGAGATCTGCGTCATGCTGGGGCCCTCGGGCTCGGGCAAGTCGACGTTTCTCAACCTGATCGGCGGCCTGGAGGATGCCGACGGCGGCTCCATCATGGTGGACGGCTGCGACCTCACGGTGCTCAAACCTACCGACCTGGGCGAGTATCGCCGCCGTGAGCTGGGCTTTGTCTTCCAGTTCTACAACCTGGTGCCCGACCTCACCATCAAGGAAAACATTGAGGTCACGGCGCACCTGTCCAAAAACCCGCTCAATGTCGACGACCTGCTGCGTTCGCTGGGCCTCTACGAGCACCGCAACAAGTTCCCGCGTCAGGTTTCGGGCGGCCAACAGCAGCGCTGCGCCATCGGCCGTGCGCTCGTCAAGAACCCGGGTCTGTTGCTGTGCGACGAGCCCACGGGCGCGCTTGACTATAAGACGTCCAAGGAAATCTTGCAGCTCATGGAAGATGTCAATCACGAGTACGGCTGCACCATCATCATTGTCACCCACAATGCCGCCATCGCGCGCATGGCCAATCGCGTGCTGCGTCTGCGCGACGGGCGCATCGTCGAGGATGAGCTCAACGAGTCGCCCGTCGCGGCCGCCGAGCTCGATTGGTAGGCGGCGCCATGACACCTCTCGCAAAACGTCTCCCGCGCGAGCTGCGCCGCAATATCGGCAAGTACCTGGGCATCTTTTTGCTTATGTGCGGAAGCATCGCCCTCACGTCGGGCTTTTTGCTCGCAGCGCATTCCATCGGCTGCCTTATCGACGACATGCGCGATGCGTACACGATTGAGGACGGCCGCGTGACCACCTCCTTCGAGGCTACCGATGATCAACTCAAGGCCGCCGAGGACGCGGCCGACGACGTCGGCGGCGTCAAGCTCTACAAGAATTTCTCCATCGACGCCATCATCAAAAAGGCGACCGGCGACGACGGCACCAAGCGCACGCTGCGCACCTACACGCACCGCACCAAGGTCGATATCGCGTCCTACTGTGAGGGCAGGCAGCCCAAGACGGATGATGAGGTGGCCATCGACCGTGTCTTCGCCGCCAACAACGACCTCGCCGTGGGCGATAAGGTCGAGCTTGAGGGCCGCACCTACACCATCTGCGGCATCATGACCCAGCCCGATAGCCAGGCGCTGTTCCTCAACAATTCGGACTTTACGGTGAACACCATCACGTACGGCGTGGCCGAGGTCACCGATGCCGGCTTTGCCGCGCTCGAGGATGCCGGCGGCGCGCCTGACTACACCTACTCCTTCACCTTTGCCGATCGCGATCTCTCCACTGCAGACCGCATCGATGCCGAGCAGGATATGGTCGAGGCGCTGACCGATGCCGATGCGTGCGTCGACGACCTGATCGATGCCGATTCCAACCAGGGCATTGGCTATGCGCGCGACGACGTGGACGGCGACTCCACGATGTGGATGACGCTGCTCGACATCATCATCGTGATCATGGCGTTTGTCTTTGTGGTGCTCACCGACGCCACCATCGAGGAGGAGAGCGCCATTATCGGCACGCTGCTCGCCAGCGGCTATCGTCGACGCGAGATCGTGCTGCACTACCTGGCACTTCCCGCCATCGTGGGCGTGGTCGCGGCGCTTTTGGGCACTGCGCTCGGCGTTGTGTTCTTTACCGAGCCCATGCGCAGTCTCTACTACGGCTCGTACAGTCTGCCGCCCTTCCAGGTGTACTGGAGCTGGGGAATCTTTGTGAAGTGCGCCGTGGTTCCCGCCGCCGCGCTCATCCTCATCACGCTGGTGGGTCTGCTCCGCAAAATGGGCAAGACGCCGTTGCAGTTCCTTCGTCACGAGGCGAGCGGCAAGTCGGGTACCAAGCGTGGTATGCAACTGCCGGAGCGCATGGGTTTTGTTTCCCGCTTCCGCTTGCGTATCTTCCTGCGCAATCTGGGCAACTTCGCCACGCTCTTCGTGGGCATTGCATTTGCGTCGCTACTGCTGCTCTTTGGCCTGGCGATTCTGCCCACGATGACGCACTATGCGGACAACCTCGAGACAAGCCTGGTCGCCGAGCACCAGTACACGCTCAAGGCGCCGCTGGAGCTCGAGGGCACTGCCGAGGAGCGCGAGCAGTGGTCAGCACTCGAGCGCTTGCAGTCGGTTGACGGCGCGCTGCTTTCCGCCGCCCAAGATGCCGATGACGAGCTTGACGACGCGGCCGATGCGGCGCAGACGGCAGCCGATGCCGCGACCGCATCTCCGTCTGCCGAGAGCCTGACTGCGGCGCAGGATGCGCTTACCAAGGTCCAGGACAAGAAGGATGCGCTTTATGCGCGCCTCGATGACCTTGCCGATATCCTCGGCTGCAACCGCGACGAGGCTATCGACCTGATTGACAAGGCCTCTAAGATCGACACCGACAACGACGACATTCACCCGGTCAACATGATTGACAACGGCGCGGGCGCAATCGCGCAGGCCGAGAAATACGCCGTCTACCAGCTGCAATACGATCGCGGCGACGGAAATGGGCAGGAGACGATTTCCGTCTACGGCATCTTGCCCGATTCGCGCTACTGGAAAGGGCTGGACGTCGGCGATGGGCGCGTCGTCTTTGGCGGCGGTCTGCTCGATAAGTTTGGCTGGAGCGAGGGCCAGAAGGTCACGCTCAGCGACAAGTACGAGGGCAAGAATTATTCCTTTGAGTACGTGGGCAAGGACTGCGTTTGGGGCTCTAAGTCGGATATGAATGTCTATATGAGCATCGACGACTTTAACGAGCTGTTCGGCAACGACGCCGCCTACTTTAACGGCTATGTGAGCAACGAGAAGCTCGACCTCGACGCGCGCTACTTTGCCGGCGACATCACGCCCGACGACATGCGTGCCGTGGGCGACCAGTTCATCGGCATGATGAGCAAAATGATCGGCATGATGGTTGGGCTTGCGGTGTTTATCTTCCTGCTGTTTATGTACCTGCTGACCAAGGCTGTGATCGACCACAGCGCCCGTTCGATCAGCTACATGAAAGTCTTTGGCTATCGCGATAGCGAGATTTCGCATCTGTACATCCGCTCGATCACGTTGTGCGTGGCAGCGTCACTCGTGCTGAGCCTGCCGGTCATTATTGGCTCGCTAACGGCCATCTTCCGCTCGATGCTGCTTGCCTATAACGGCAATATCGAGATCTACGTGCCCGCTTGGTCCATGGCGGCGTGCGTGGGCATTGGCTTTGCGACCTACCTGGTCGTGGCGCTGCTGCACACGCGCTCTATCAAGCGCGTCAGTCTGGCCGAAGCCCTCAAAGTGCAGGAGTAGCCATCGGGGACAGTCCTTGCCATTCGTCGGCTCGCCGGCCGGCTGGCAAGGACTGTCCCTAACTGCCGGGCGGCGAAAGAGTGTCCCTTGCGACTAGTCATTTAAGAACGTCCCCAATGACTAGGTGCCGTACTTGACTTTAACTCTGCTTTAACTGGTACCATCCTCTATGTCTGTAACGCCATATAGACCGAGGGGATATATCTATGACCGCAACTGCACCCGCAGCACCCGCTAAGGTGTACTTCACCAACCTGCGCACGCATGCTCGCGAGAGCCAGCTCGACAAGCTCAAGCGCCTCATCCGTCACGCCGGAATTGAGCAGATCGACTTTGAGAACAAGTTCGTCGCTATCAAGATTCACTTTGGCGAGCTGGGCAACCTGAGCTTTTTGCGTCCCAACTACGCCCGCGCCGTCGCGGATGTCGTGAAGGAGCTGGGCGGCAAGCCCTTCCTCACCGACTGCAACACGCTCTATGTCGGTAGCCGCAAAAACGCGCTCGAGCACATCGACACCGCCTACCAGAACGGCTTTACCCCGTATGCCACGGGTTGCCAGATCATCATCGCCGACGGTCTCAAGGGCACCGACGAGGCGCTCGTCCCGGTCGAGGGCGGCGAGTACGTGCACGAGGCCAAGATCGGCCAGGCACTCATGGATGCCGATATCGTGATCAGCCTCACCCACTTTAAGGGCCATGAGCAGGCCGGTTTTGGCGGCGCCATGAAGAACCTGGGTATGGGTGGCGGCAGCCGTGCCGGCAAGATGGAACAGCACGCCGCCGGCAAGCCGAACGTCGCGACCGAGCACTGCGTTGGCTGCCATGCCTGCGAAAAGATCTGCGCGCACAACGCTATCTCGTTCGACGACACCCGCGAGCGCGAGCTTGCCAACGGCAACACCCGCACGGTGCACGTGGCTGCCATCGACCACGATCGCTGCGTGGGCTGCGGACGCTGCATTGCGGCATGCAACCAGGACTGCATCAAGCCCGGCTATGAGGCCGCGGCCGACGTGCTCAACTGTAAGATCGCCGAGTACACCAAGGCCGTCGTCGACGGCCGCCCGAGCTTCCATATCTCGCTTGCCATGGATATCAGCCCCAACTGCGATTGCCATCCCGAAAACGACACGCCCATCGTCAACGATATCGGTATGTTCGCGAGCTTCGACCCGGTCGCCATCGACCAGGCTTGCGCCGACGCCGTCATGGCATCCGAGCCGCTACCCAACACCGAGCTCACCGATAGCGCGGCCAAGATGGAGCATAACCACGAGCATCTGGAGGGCGAGCAGGCGCGTGACCCCTTCTGCATCACGCATCCCGACACCGACTGGCGCGCGTGCATCGCACACGCCGAGAAGATCGGCCTGGGCACGAGCGAGTATGAGCTCATCGAGGTCAAGTAGCGCCTAGCTATTGGACAAAATAAGCGCCTTTGTAGCGTTAGTTGAGCAAAAGCCGCCTGTGAGCACAGCGCTCACGGGCGGCTTTTCGGAAGTGCGGTGAAAAATCGAATACCACCGACTACAAACCGATTTTTGGCAACAAAACCCCAGACGTTGCTTTTTGCCTAAAAATTCTTGTCGAGGAAGTTGTCGACCGTGTTCCAGTAGAGTTCGGGGTCGATCTGCGCGCTCTTGGCGTGGGTGGCGCCATGGATAGTGAGCTTTTGCTTGACCTTGCTGGCGCACGCGTCGTAGTTTTGGTCGAGCATACTGTACGGTACAAAGGTGTCCTGGTCGCCGTGGATAAACAGCATGGGAACCGTCGCGTGTTTGAGTTGCTCCACACTGCTCGCCTTATGAAAGTCGTAGCCCGCGCGCACGTTGCACACCAAGTTTGCTACATCGAGTAAGGGAAAGCTGGGCAGGCCGAACACGTCCTTGAGCTGCAGGGAAAACTCGTCCCAAACACTTGTATAACCGCAGTCCTCGATAATGCATTTCACGTTTGCGGGCAGAGATTCCCCCGCGACGTTCATGGCAGTTGCCGCACCCATCGACTCGCCAAAGACCAGGATGCGCGCCTCGGGGTCAGCCTGAACGATTCGCTCGATCCATGCGACGACATCGAGCCGCTCGGGCCAGCCCATGCCGATATAGTCGCCGCCGGAGCGCTCGTGGGCGCGTGCGGCGGGTGCGAGTACGTTCATGCCGCGGTCGTGGAATCGCTTGACGTATCGGGCCATACCGATGGGCTCGTTGGTATATCCATGCAGGCAGACGGCGTAGTCGTGCGTGCTCTCCGACGCAGCAAAATACCAGGCGGCAAGCTCGGTCCCGTCGTTCGCGGTGAGGCTGCTGCTCTCGCGGTTCTCCTTAAACCACGCCCGTGCCTCGGTGTCCTCGGCGTCCATCTGCTCACCTTTTTTGTCGTCTTTGCCATCCTGCATCATCTTCATGGTGTAGGGCGCTTGGGGATTCAGGGCAAAGTCGAACAAGAAGTTGCCGGCAAACCCCAGCAGCGCGACAACGAGCACCAGCGCAACGACGCCGGCTATCTTGAGCTTTCGATGGGAACGTGCGTTTTGAGACATAAGAAGCTTTCCTATAAGATGTTAATACATCAACATTTAATGCAAGCGCATTATGGACGTTCGCCGTTGATGCGTCAACAGGCAAAGAATGGGTAAACGAAAGGTCACGTATGGTGCAAATTTCGCACGTACCTAGACGCTTTGATATAGTGTTGAGAACTCTTTACGTTGGAGGATGTAACCGGCATGTCCGATTCGAGCGACAGTTCTAAGCCGCGACCCAAGACCGCGGCCGTTCCACGCTACACGGTGGGTGAGGAGATCATGAACTCCGTCACCCATGGTGTCGGCTGCCTGCTGGGTATCGCGGGCCTGGTGCTCCTGATCGTATTCGCCGCCCTGCGCGGCGGAGGCCCGGCCCACATGGCCGCGGCGATTGTCTATGGTGTCAGCATTATTCTCGAATACCTTGCCTCCACGCTCTACCATGCGATTCAGCCCGCACGCGCCAAGCGCGTGTTTCGCATCATCGACCACAGCTGCATCTACCTGCTCATAGCCGGCAGCTATACGCCGTTTTGCCTCATCACGCTCGCAAACGACGGCGGTCCTGCGCTGTTCTTTGCCGTATGGGCCATCGCCATTATCGGCATCGCCCTCGAGTGCTTTATGCGTGAGCGTCAACCGCACTGGGTAAGCGGCCTGGTCTACCTGCTGATGGGCTGGCTTGTCGTCTTTAAGCTGCCCGAGCTCGTGGCACTGCTGAACCCCGTCGCGCTTGCCCTGCTCGCCGTCGGCGGCGTGTGCTATACCGTGGGCGTGCCGTTCTATATCGCCAAAAACGTGCGCTATCTGCACAGCGTGTTTCACCTGTGGGTGCTCGCCGGCAGCATCTTCCAGTTCATGGCGGTGATCCTCTTCGTAATCTAGCGACCATGCCTGCGCGCCCGCGGCCCCATCCAAGCGGCCGTCGGGCGCAACTGCCCTATCCGCCACCTACGCTTACTACCTAACGTCCCGAATCTTGGAGGTTCGAGAAACTCCCGATGGACATAACCATCTCCCTTATCACTACCCTCGTCCTGACGCTTATCAACGGCTACTTCTCCATGTCCGAGATGGCTCTCACCACGGCTAAGCGCGCCGTGTTGGAGCACGATGCCGAGGAGGGCGATAAGCGCGCCGAGCGCGCCGTCCAGCTTGCCGCCGACTCCGATCAGCTGTTGGCCACCATCCAGGTCGCCATCACGCTCGTGGGCTTTGCCTCGTCCGCCGTCGCCTCGACGAGCCTGTCCGACCCGCTTGCCACGTGGCTCATGAGCTTTGGCATCGCGCCGCTTTCCGCCATCGCGCGCGGCCTGGCGCCGGTCATCATCACCGTCGCCGTCGCCTTTGTGTCCATCGTGATCGGTGAGCTCGTGCCCAAGCGTATCGGCCTCGCTAACGCCGAAGGCGTATCCAAGCAAGTCGTGGGACCGCTCTCCGTGTTCCAAAAGATCGCCCGCCCGCTCGTGTGGCTGACCGGTGCCTGCTCCGATGGCCTGGCCCGCATCCTGCGCATCAAGAGCGCCGATGATCGCCAGAACGTCTCGGAGGAAGAGATTAAGTACATGGTCTCGGAGCAGGACGACCTGCTCGACGAGGAAAAGCGCATGATCCACGAGATCTTCGATCTGGGCGACACCGTGGCTCGCGAGGTCATGGTGCCGCGCGTGGACACCACCATGTGCGAGGACGACGAGACGGTCGCCGACGTGCTGTCCACCATGCGCCAGACCGGCTTTAGCCGCATCCCCGTCTATCACGAGGACCCCGACAATGTCGCGGGCATTGCGCACATCAAGGACCTGATCCAGCCTGCGCTCGACGGCAAGGGCGACCAGTCCATCGCCGGCTTTTTGCGCGACGCCACCTTTGTGCCCGATACCAAGGACATCCTGCCGCTGCTGTCCGAGATGCAGACCTCGCACGACCAGATCGTGGTCGTCGTGGACGAGTACGGCGGCACGGCCGGCATCATCACCATCGAGGACATCGTCGAGGAGATCGTGGGCGAGATCGAGGACGAGTTCGACCCCGACAACAAGTATCTCACGCGCCTTTCGCGCCGCGAGTGGCTCGTTGATGGGCGTTTTTCGTGCGATGACGCGATTGAGCTTGGTTGGCCGCTCGAGGAAAGCGATGATTATGAGACCATCGCCGGCTGGATTTTGGAGCTTTGTGACTCGGTGCCCGATATCGGAGAGGTGTTTGAGGTCGCAGGGTACAAGTTCAAGGTACAGTCGATGCGTGGCCAGCGCATCTCGCTCATTCGCGTGATCGCTCCGGCCGAAACCGATAAGAAGGATTCCGAGTCCTCGGCAGAGAGGCCGGCGGCGTCGGGTGCGGGCTCTGCGGACCCGCACGATGGCGACGAGTAGGGCAAGGAAGAGTAGGGGAGAGTTATGGCAGGCCTGTTCAACATCCTTAAGGTCACCGTCAGCGAGGACAAGATCTGCGCGCATGTGCTGGTGAACCCCGGCATGCCGCTCATGACCTCGGAGGATATCGAGGCCACGGCGCGCGTGTATTACCTGGTGCCGGCGATTGCCAAGCACCTGTGCCTGGGTGATTCCGGTCGTGAGTTCCAGGACTGCATGGGCCAGACCGAGCTTTGCCACCTGCTTGAGCATGTGACGGTCGAGCTCATGAACGAGACCGGTCTTGCGGGCAGCATTTCGTGCGGCCGCACCCGCGTGAGCGAGCACGACGAGCGCGTCTTTGAGATTGAGCTTTCGTGCCCCGATGATGCGCTGGCCATCGGCGCGCTGTCTTCGGCCACCTTTATGATGGACTGGGCCTACCTGCACGCCGACCAGCCGGCCCCCGACGTGGAGGGCACGGTCGCGGGCCTGCGCAACCTGGTGCTGGGCATGCGCGCCGAGGCCGAGGG
>CALHJX010000065.1:0-1452 GCA_938033385.1 uncultured Collinsella sp.
CTCGTGGCGGGGCTTCAGGATGCCGGCGGGGGCGTTGAGTTCGTGGCACGTCGCGATGACGTGGAGACCGGTACCGCGACTATCATTCGCTGCGAGAGCGACAACCGCATCGTGCTGTCGCCGGGCGCCAACCACGCGCTTGCGGGCGAGGATGTGGCCTGCGCCCTGCGTTGTCTGGTGGCCGATGAGCTCGACGGCGACGCCAGCGATATTGCCCCGGCTGCCGGAAGCGTCTTTATCGCCCAGGGCGAATGTGACCTTGCAGCGACGGCCGAGGCACTTGTTTGCGCTCACGAGCTGGGGTTCTATGCGGTTTTTAATCCAGCGCCTGCCTGTGAGTTGCCTGCGGAGGCCTGGCCTGCGGTCGACCTGGTCTGTCCCAACGAGACCGAATGCCAGGTGCTGACGGGCATCTTGCCCGCGGATGATGCGAGCTGCATCGCGGCGCTCAATGCCCTGCTCGCCAAGGGTGCCGGAGCTGCGGTCATCACGTTGGGCGGCGCCGGCTCGGTTACGCTCGGCGATGGTGGTGAGCTGCTGCGCATGCCGGCGCTTTCGAGCACGGTAGTCGATACCACGGCCGCGGGCGATACGTTTATCGGTGCGTTGGCAGCAGCTCGCCTAGAGGGCTTGCCGCTCTTTGAGTGCATGGCCACGGGTGCTCGCGCCTCGGCAGTGACGGTGTCGCGCCTGGGCGCTCAGCAGTCGATTCCCACGCGAGCCGAAGTTGAGCGCGTGTTTGATTTAGACGATTTAGTACAAGACGGAGAAGCGGAGTAGAACAATGGCAATCAAGAAGCTGATCCTTGATCTGGATATGGGTGTGGACGATGCGATGGCGCTGGCCTATGCCATCGCGAGCCCCGAGGTGGAGCTCGTGGGCATTACCACGTGCTTTGGCAACGTGCGCGTCGAGCAATCGGCGCATAACTGCCTGGCGGTGCTCGATCTGCTGGGTCGCCCCGAGGTTCCGGTGTACCTAGGCGCCGATCGTCCCATTAAGGCGACTGAGCCCTATACACCGCCGGCGTCCACCACGCTCATCCATGGCAAGAACGGCATTGGCGGGGCGAGCGTGCCCGCGTCGCCGTACGAGCCGGTGGGGGCGACGTCGGCCGACGGTAACGCGGCGGTCGATTATCTGATCGATGCCGCGCGCACCTATGGCCCCGATTTGATCTACGTGGCGACCGGTCCGCTCTCCAACCTGGCACTTGCCTTGGAGCGCGATGCGGCGGCGATGATGTCTATCGGCCGCGTGGTGGTGATGGGCGGCGCCCTGACCGTGCCCGGAAACGTGAGTGCGGGCGCCGAGGCCAACATGGCAAGTGATCCCGAGGCGGCCGATGCCGTGCTGCGTTCGGGCCGCAAGCTCACCATGGTGGGTCTGGACGTGACGCATCGCGTGGTGCTCACACGCCGCGACATTGCCGGCTGGGCGGGGCCGGGCAC
>CALHJX010000066.1:0-5074 GCA_938033385.1 uncultured Collinsella sp.
CATGCGAACCTCCAGTCCGGACCGCCCCGCGGTCCAACTTTCTGTCCGCACCCCCCTTTTGGTCAGGTTTTCCATCCTTCTTTACTGTGATAATGTCGTAATCTGTGCCTTCGGTCAGCTGACTACCAAAATAATCGCGGCCTTGCACATAGCGGGACCACTGGTTTACGCCGGAATCGGCGAGGCTCTCGCCATACGTTTGGGCGACATCGAATTTGCCGTCAGCGGAGTATTTGGCGAAGCCCTTCTCCACGGGCATGGACTCGATGCCCTCGGAGTGTAGGCAGTTCTCGGGGTCATCAAGGTCGACATCGTAGTTGAGGCTCCCGATATTAGGGTTGAGCGACGCGACGTCGTCAGCGAGCTTCATGGCGATCCACTGATGGGCGGAAAGTGTGGCGAACAGCCAGGTCTCGTTGTTGTCGGCGATGATGATCTGGTCGTTGGTGCAGACGCCTTGATCATCGATCAGTCTGCCGAGAAGCTCGACGCCCTCGCGGGCCGTGGCGCTCTCGCCCAGGATGATGCTGCCGTAACTGTACTCGCCCAGACCCACTTTCTCATCGATGTGGTCTGCTGCATCGGCCTCCTCGTTATAGGAAGTGCTTAGTGTGGCAGAGCAGGAGACGCCCTTCTCGTTGATTCCGGCTTCGGAATAGGCGTCGGTGCGACCCATCCAGTTGGAGGGGTGGTCGCGTACATAGCTGTAACGATAGGTAGGCTTGTTCGAAGTGTATTCAAAAGCAGATTCAATCGAGCTGTACTTAAAGCCAGGTTCGTGGGCAGGTTCGATGCCGTAGTGCTTAAGATAGCGCTTGCCAAAGTCCTCGGCGCGGCCGTAGTACGTATTGCCGTCGGCCGTATAGTTTTTGCCCATGTACATCTGCGTGCAGGCGAGCGCAGATGTCGGCATGGACATGATGGTTGCAGCTCCAAAGGCGAGGCCTATGCCTAGCTTCTTGAGCGCGTTGACGGGGTGAGTTTTCCTCATTTTCCCTCCCAGCGTGCGAAAGCCCTCTGTCGCCAGAGGGCTTCAGCCAATAAAGACATCCCATTAGCGTAACGAACTGGAAACAATATTCATCTATGAAAGACACTTACTCGATAAGCGTGATGAAATATGCGACGAGCGGTTAATTGTACTCAGTTTGTAGCTTTACTTTAATAAAGACGCCCTGTAATTACTGTAGCCGAATAAAGTAGCTGGGAATGCCTGAAATGAAAATCCCCTGCTGTTTGGCAAATGCATAAACAGCAGGGGAGACGATAATTGGATGAATATCATACCAATGTGGAATTACTTCTTCCGGCGGTGAATCACGTTGATCGCATAGCCGACGAGCATGGCCAAAACGATGATGATAAAGCCGAGCAGGGGATTGTCGTTCATAGGGTCCTCCTATTTTCCGAGCGGGGAGAATTCGTCGACGATGAGGTCGAGGCATTGTGGAAGCGCGCGGGCTCCAAAGACGCCCGAATTGCTGGAGATAATCTCGCCATCGAACTGCATGCCCAGCGACGGGGTGCAGGTGATCTTGGCTTCCTTGGTCTGGATGATCTTGAACTGCGGGCGCCCGAGTACCTTGCCGGCGGGGTCAAGCGCAGCGGTGATCACGGTGGGCAGCAGCTGCACGGTGCGCACGGGTTCGATGACCGCAATGTCGACCATGCCATCGTTCATGCGGCAGTCGGGGAACAGGTTGATGTCGTTTTGGATGACCGAGGTGTTGCCGGCCATGCAGCAGATGCCGTCGAGCTCCTCGACAATGCCGTCATGCTCAATCGTAAAGTGCGCCACCGTGGGATTGGGCGTGGCGAGCGCGGAGAGGAAGTAGGCGATCTCGCCGATGTCGTTTTTGGTGGGGGCGGCCTTCATCATGATCTCGGCGTCGAAGCCCGAGCCGGCGATGATGATAAAGCCGTGGCGCTTCTCGTTGCCGTTCTCGTCGAGCCAAAAGAGCTCACCCATGTCGACTTTGACCGTGCGACCGGCACGGCAGGCCTTGGCGAGCGCCGCTGCCTCGGGGGCATTGCCGATGTTGTTGAAGAACAGGCAGGCTGTGCCGGAGGGGAAGACGAGCGTGGGGACACCGCACCCGCGCATCTGGTCGAGCACGTTGGAGACGGTGCCGTCGCCGCCCGAAACGACCACGCGGTCAAACTCGCGCACGTCTGCCACGGCATCCTCGGGCTCCATGCCATCGCCGATAAAACGCATCACGACCTCGTCGCCGCCCTGCGCGAGGGCGTGCGTGAATGCGTAGATTTCATCTGAGCTGGGGCCCGATGCCGGGTTGTGGATGATAAGGCAGCGCATACTTACGTTCCCGTTCTGTGACTAACCGAGTATAGTTGTAATGCAATGCCGATATCCTACCCGTGTTTTTCGGGCCTAACCTTATTCGATGGGTTGATATGTACATTTCCACACATCAGGCTCTACTCGACTTTTGCCAGCGCGCCCGTGAGTTCGACGCGATTGCCGTCGATACCGAGTTTTTGCGCGAGCGCACGTTCCATCCGCGTCTATGTTTGGTTCAGATTGCCACCCCTGCTGAGAGCGTCGCGGTCGATCCCCTGGTAATCGACGACCTATCGCCGCTGGCCGAGCTTATGGCCGACGAGAGCGTGACCAAGGTCTTCCACGCGTGCTCGCAGGATATGGAGGTCATGCTCCATACCGTGGGCGTGCTGCCACGACCGATTTTCGATACGCAGGTCGCCGCCGCCTTTTTGGGCGAGCGCCAGCAGATTTCGTATGGCGCGCTTGTTCAGACGTTCTGCGGCGTATCGCTGCCCAAGACCGAGTCACTGACCGACTGGTCGCGCCGCCCGCTGACCGATAAGCAGATTGAGTATGCGATCGATGACGTCAAGTACCTGATCGTCGCCTATACCGAGATGATGAGCCGCCTGCGCGAGCTGGGCCGTGTGGACTGGGTGCTCGACGAGCTGCGCCCGCTGGCTGACGAGTCGCACTATCGCGCCGATCGCCACGAGGCGTTCCGCAAGGTCAAGCGCATCAATTCGTGCAGCCGTCATCAGCTGGGTATCGCGCGCGAGCTCGCCGCCTGGCGCGAGGACCGCGCCGAGCGCCGTAACATCCCGCGCAAGTGGGTCATGTCCGACGACACGCTGCTAGCGCTCGTTAAGCGCAATCCCGTGCGCGTTGAGGAGTTCCGTAGCATTCGCGGTACCGATCAATTGGGGGAGCGCGACGTGGACGGTGCGCTCATGGCCATCAAGCGCGGTGCGAGCTGTCCGCACGATCGCCTGCCGCTCTTGGTGCGCGGACATCGTCAGATTTCGCCGGAGCTGGAGAGCGTGACTGACCTTATGTATGCGCTTATCCGCCTGGTTGCCGAGCGCTCAGGCGTTGCGACCTCGGTCATTGCCTCGCGCGATGACCTGGCCGACTACATTGAGCATCCCGAGCAGAGCCGCCTGCGCGAAGGTTGGCGCTTTGAGCTTGTGGGCTCGCGCCTAGACGATCTGCTTTCCGGCAATATGGGGTTGACGGTGAAGGACGGCAAAATCGAGCTCCTGTAGGGAAGCCTAGCCGGTTGAGTGGGTAAAATGCCTCCAACGTGTAACTCGACTCGGAGGAATTCGCATGCCTTATTACTATGGATACGGCTTTGGCATCGACCCGCTGTACCTGCTGGTTGTTCTTGTCTGCACGGTGCTTGGCCTTGCCGCACAGAACTATATCAACTCGACGTACAAAACCTGGTCCAAGGTTCGCTCGGACGGCGATACGGGTGCCACAGTCGCTCGCCGCATGCTCGATGCCAACGGTTGTAGCGCCGTGGGTATCAAGGGTGTCGCTGGCGAGCTCACCGACCATTACAACCCGCAGGACAACAACCTGTATCTGTCGGATGCCAACCGTTCGGGCGGTTCGGTCGCAAGCGTTGCCGTCGCCTGCCACGAGGCGGGCCATGCCGCCCAGCGTCAAAGCGGCTATGCCATGATGAAAGTGCGTACCGCCCTCGTGCCGGTCGTCAACTTTACCCAGAACACCTGGACCATCGTGTTACTCTTGGGCCTGTTTATGAACATTGCCGGGCTCACGACCCTCGCGTTGATCTTCTTCTCGTTTAGTGTGCTGTTCCAACTCGTTACGTTGCCTGTCGAGATTGACGCCAGCCGACGTGCTGTGGCGTACATCGAGCAGTCGGGCATGAGCTCCAAGCAGGTCAACGGCGCCAAGAAGGTACTGACGGCAGCCGCGCTTACCTATGTGGCTGCAGCGCTCACTTCGATCATTCAGTTGCTCTACCTTATGGCTCGCTACAACAGAAACTCCAACCGATAACAAATGGGACAGGCAGGCGCCGCGGGGATTCGTGTCCTCGCGGCGCTGTACTATGTGTTGGACTTAATTTCGCACGGGGCCGGAGCCTCTGTGCTCGATAACGAAAGGAGGCTGCGTGGCAGGCTGGAACCTAACCGGTAATGCCGTTTCCGCCGAGTTCGACGGTTCGGACGAGCAAGAGCGCAAGGAGCTCAGCGTGAGCCAGGCGGTGGAGATTGCCGCCGGTGCGCTCGATGCCATTCCGCAGCTGAGCGTCTTGGGCGAGGTCACGGGTTTCCGTGGTCCCAACGCCCGAAGCGGCCACTGCTACTTCCAGATTAAAGACGACTCGGCCGCCGTCGACTGCATCATCTGGAAGGGCGCCTATCTCAAGCGTACCTTCGATCTGCGTGACGGCATGCAGGTGAGCTTTAAGGGCAGCTTCAACCTCTATAAGCCCACGGGTCGTATGAGCTTTGTCGCTCGCTCGTTTTCGCTGGCGGGGGAGGGTCTGCTGCGTCAACAAGTGGCGCAACTGGCCGAAAAGCTACGCCGTGAGGGTCTGATGGACGAAGCGCGCAAGCGCCGCATCCCGGTGTTCTGCTCCCGCGTGGCGGTCGTCACCTCGCTTTCGGGTGCCGTAATCGACGACGTCAAGCGCACATTGCGTCGTCGCAACCCGCTCGTCGAGCTCGTCTGCGTGGGTGCCAAGGTACAAGGCGAGGGTGCGCCGACAGAGCTCATTGAGGGCCTGCGCCGCGCCGCTTCCATTACGCC
>CALHJX010000067.1:0-1238 GCA_938033385.1 uncultured Collinsella sp.
GAAGCGGCTCGTCGCGGCGCCGGTGAAATCTTGCTCACCAGCATGGATCGCGACGGCACCAAGGCCGGCTTTGACCTGGCACTCACCCGTGCCGTGGCGCGCGCGGTGCCGATTCCCATCATCGCGAGCGGCGGCGTGGGCACGCTCGAGCATTTTGCCGAGGGCGTGATCGAGGGCGAAGCCGATGCCGTGCTGGCAGCCAGCGTCTTCCACTTTGGAACCTTCAGCATTCGCCAAGTAAAGGAATACATGGCCAGCCAGGGCATCCCTGTGAGATTGGACTTCTAAAACTGCGGGTGCCTGGGCAGCCCTCGCCGACCTGCGATGTTTGAATTGGGAAGAGAAATGGAAGAGATAACCGATCCTTCAAAGCTTACATATGACGCCAAGGGGCTGATTCCTTGTGTGGTTCAGCAATATGACACCGGTGAGGTGCTTATGGTTGCTTGGATGAACGAGGAGTCGGTGGGGCTGACGCTTAAGACCGGGACTACGTGGTTTTGGAGCCGCAGCCGTCAGGAGCTCTGGAACAAGGGTGCGACGAGCGGCAACATGCAAGAGGTCAAGGAGCTCTGGGCCGACTGCGATAGCGATACGCTACTGGTTAAGGTTGACTCTCCGGGCCCGGCCTGCCACACCGGCAACCGTACCTGCTTCTTTAAGCGCGTGGAAGGGGGAGTGCGATGAAAGTCGTGACGCCGTTCGAGGTCGCCGACTGCAACACCGAGCTCCTCCGCGCGGGCGTGCCGTGCCGCGTGCACCTGACTGATGCCTGCGGGGCGCAGTCGCTTTGGCTCGAGGCCGAGAAAGAAAGGCTCGATGAGGCCCATGCCGTCATCGTCGAGTTCTTTGAGAAAAAGGGCGCAAAGCCTCGGTTCGATGAGACCGGTACCTACTTTACGCTGCAGTAACGAGAGGAAATAACCATGGGAGTCAGAACAGCTAACGTGCAGCCGGGAAATATCGGCGAGACGCTGACGGGGCTGGCCGAGGTGATTCACGGCCGTCGCGACGCATCGCCGCAGGAGAGCTATACCGCCCGTCTGTTGACCGACGTCGAGGACGAGCTGCTCAAGAAGCTTGCCGAGGAGGCGAGCGAGGTGATCATGGCCTGCAAGGATAACGATCACGATCACATCCGCTACGAGGCTGGCGACCTGATCTACCACCTGCTCGTACTGCTCGAAAACCAAGGCCTGTCGATCGCCGACCTGGAAGAAGAACTGGCCGAACGACAC
>CALHJX010000068.1:0-1238 GCA_938033385.1 uncultured Collinsella sp.
GGCCGGCTCGCCCCGCCTCCTGGTAGTAGGCCTCGATGCTCTCGGGCACGTTGTTGTGGATCACGTAGCGCACGTTGGGCTTGTCGATGCCCATGCCAAAGGCGTTGGTGGCAACCATCACCTGGATATCGTCGTCGATAAAGGCGCGCTGGCTTTGCCGGCGGGCGTCGTTGCCCATGCCGGCATGGTAGCGGCCAACGCGAATGCCGCTGGGGCCCAGTGCCTCGGCAAGCTCGCCTGCCAGCGCATCGACCGTCTTGCGGGTCGAGCAATACACGATGCCGCTCTCGCTCGAATGCGCGATCACGTAGTCACGCACCCACGCGGCCTTGGCCTTGTCGCCCATCTCCTCGCAGCCAAAGTAGAGGTTCTTGCGATCGAAGCCCGTCACCACCGTCGCGGGGTTTTGCAGGCCGAGCATCTGCTGAATATCCGCGCGCACGCGCTCGGTCGCCGTAGCGGTAAACGCCGCCACGATGGGGCGCTGCGGCAGGGAATCGATGAACTCACGAATCTGCAGATAGGCGGGGCGGAAATCCTGGCCCCATTGGCTCACGCAGTGGGCCTCGTCAATGGCCACGAGCGGCACGCCAATGCCGCCGTCCGCCGCGGCCTCCCGCGCAAAGGCCAAAAAACGCGGCTCGAGCAAGCGCTCGGGCGCCACGTACATAAGCTGGTAGCGGCCCTCGCGCGCCCGCTTGAGCACGGTGTTTTGCTGGGCCGGAGTAAGGCTGGAGTTGAGATAGCTGGGTCGCGCACCCGCCGCGAGCAACGCACGGGTCTGGTCCTCCATAAGCGACAGCAGCGGACTCACCACAAAGGTGATGCCGGGCAGCATGAGCGCGGGCACCTGGTAGCAAATGGACTTGCCGGCGCCCGTGGGCATAACACCCAGCGCATCACGACCGGCAAGGATCGCATCGACCATGCGGTCCTGTCCCGGGCGAAACGAGGTGTAGCCAAAATAGGCGCCGAGCGTGTCGAGCGCCATCTGCTGCATGCTATCGGTCATGGTTTCCTAACGTTCAAGTCATCTGCCGCCGATTATACGCCGCCACGCGGACAGCAGCACACGGCCGCCGCCCAGACTAGTCGTTTAAGAACGCCCCCAACGGCTAAGGAGTGTCCCCAGGTGCCGGCAGAAAAGGAACGTCCCCAAGTGCCGGCCCGGCAACGCCGATGTTTTGGCGCGGACAGCGAAAGCCCGCCAGAGCGAGCAAGGTGCCTTGAAACGAGGC
>CALHJX010000069.1:0-15869 GCA_938033385.1 uncultured Collinsella sp.
AAGCGGGCGCCTCGTTTTTGACATGGCATGAACCAGAAGAGCCAGGCACCGTAGCGGTACCGGGCTCGATATTCCTCTGGTGCCCCCGGGCGGATTCGAAAACTCCCCCCGCGGGGAAATTGGTGACGCGGGTGCCAACGGTCCGAATCCGCCGGCAGCTCCCACAAACCAGAAACGGCGCCGCTCTCGCGACGCCGTCATAATCTTCTGGTGCCCCCGGGCGGATTCGAACCGTCGACACCCGCTTTAGGAGAGCGGTGCTCTATCCCCTGAGCTACGGAGGCATGTTGTACTAGTGTAGCAGATTTACGCCGTTGTAATACAGCGTATAGCCACTCTTCGAAGTTGCGGTGGAACAGCCCTCCGGAAAGTGTGTCCCACTATCCAGGCAAATTCTGGGTCAAACTTTCCCAATGGGACCTCGCTGGAAACTGTGTCCCAGAATTTCGGCTCGAAACGGGACACAGTTTCCCAAACGACCCCGTTCCGGAAACTACATCCCGGAATCGGCGCTCGAACTGGGATGCACTTTCCCGATCGAGCCCCATGGGAAACTGGGCCCCACTTTGAGGAAGGCGCTCTTTAACGACTAGTTACCTTTGTGGAAGAGGTTTTTGATAACGGAGGGGATGCTCTTGGCGCCCTTGGCCGTCACATCGATAAAGTCGGGCGAACGCACGAGCTTATCCTCGTCGACGTACTTGCGGACCGCGCGAAGCGTCTCTTTGTCGTCGCGCGTCGAAAACGTAAAGTGACCGTTGTCCTTGGTGAAGATGGCAAAACGCGTAATCTTCTTGGTGCCGCGCAAAACCTCGGCGGCAATATAGTCGACCTCGTCCCACGGGATTTGAATATAATCCTCGGGATTGCGCTCGTTATAGTACTCAAACGCCTTATTGCCCACCATCACGTTACCGTGGCTGGTAAGCCCCATCAGGCAGGTTGCCGGCGTTGCCAGATCGACCGTGCTGTTCTGAGATTGCGCCATACGCGCCTCGCCCTCCAATAAAAACAATCGGACCGCATCCAGTGTACCCACCGGGTGCGGTCCGTTTCAATGGCTCAAAAGCCCTTACCTAGCAACTCTCGGTCTTAAGCCGAAGCGTGCTTACATGAAGCCGCAGAAGCGACCGATGATGCCGACGGCGAAGAGAGCCAGGATGATGACGATCGGGCTGACCTTCTTCTTGAGGAGCTTGCAGACCAGCAGGGTCAGGCACACGGCGGCAAGGCCGGGGATGAGCTGATCGAGGTTGGCCTGAAGCGTGGTGACCTTCATCTGATCAAGGGCGGTAGCACCGACGGAGTTGTACATCGTCAGCGCTTCCTTGATACCCTCGGAACCGGAGGGCAGGCTAGCCCAGTCGATAAAGGCGCCAGCAGACTGCTTGACCGTGGAGACGATCGGGGTGAAGGAAATGGACACCCAGCGCTCGACCAGGGCGCCGATGATGAACATACCCAGGATGGAAGCGCCCTCGGTGACCTTGCCCATCAGACCACCGGAGAGGTCCTTGGCGATGGAGGAGCCGACCTTGTAGCCAAACTCCTGCGTGTACCACAGGAAAGCGTAACGGATGATGTTCCACGCGAAGAAGAACAGCAGCGGACCGACGATGCTGCCGGACATGGCCAGGGAAGCGCCCAGAGCGCCCAGAATCGGGCGAAGGGTGAACCAGAAGACGGGGTCACCGACGCCGGCGAGCGGGCCCATCATACCGACCTTGACGCCCTGGATGGCGACGTCGTCAATCGGGGCACCGTTGGCGCGCTCCTCCTCGAGAGCGAGGGTAACGCCAATGACGGGGGCGGAAACATAGGGGTGGGTGTTATAGAACTCCAGGTGGCGCTTAAGAGCGGCAATCTGGTCATCCTTGCTGGTGTAGAGCTTCTTGATCGCAGGGATCATTGCGAAGCACCAGCCGCCGTTCTGCATACGCTCGTAGTTCCACGAGCCCTGAAGGAACTGATGACGGAAGCAAACCTTCTTGCGGTCAGCCTTGGTGAGCTGAATCTTGTTCTCTGCCATATGTATCACTCCCCTCCTACTCGTAATCGTTCAGAATGTCGCCGAGCGGGTCGCCGGAGCCACCGCCCATGCCGCCACCCTGCTTGGCCAGATCCTTAAGGCCAAGGTAGATGAGGGCAAGGGAGATACCGATGAGACCAAGGGCGATCAGCGTGAGCTGAGGGATGGCAGCAAGGACAAAGCCGAGGACGAAGAACGGCCAGGTCTCCTTGGTGGCCATCATGTTGATGACCATGGCGTAACCGACGGAAGCGACCATGCCGCCGCCGACAGCCATGCCGCCGGACAGCCAGTCGGGCATAGCGTTAAGCGCGTTGGTAACGGCCTCGGCCGGGATGACGCACAGAAGCACTGCCGGGATGGCGATACGAAGGCCCTGCATGAGGATGGCAGCATACTGCCAGCGCTCGATGCCGGAGAAGTCGCCCTTCTCGGCGCAACCGTCCATGGCGTGAGCGATAGCGGTAGCAATGGTACGGCAGATCATGGTCAGGAACAGACCAGCGACCGACAGCGGGACGGCGACGGCGATAGCGGTGGTAACGGCCTTGGCCGAATCGGTGGCGCCACCGTTGAGGGCGAGCACCATGATGATCGAAGAAGCGACCGAGGCCAGAGCGGCGTCAGGCGCGACAGCGGCGCCGACGTTAGCCCAGCCAAGGGCCATCATCTGGAGCGAACCGCCCAGGAGGATGCCCTCCTGAAGGTGACCGGTTACGAGACCGATAAGCGTGCATGCCACGAGCGGCTGATGGAACTGGAACTCATCCAGAATGCCTTCCATACCGGCAAGCAACGCGACAATCGCAACAAGCAGAATAGTGATTGCAGACATGTATCGGACCCTCCTTTACTATGCTTGAGCGGCCAGTTCGGCCTTAGCTTTCTTCAACATGGCGTCGAGATCCTCGGAGGAATCCGAAGGAACCTTGCGGACCTCGAACTTGACGCCCTTGGCCTTGAGGGCCTCGAGAGTCTTAACGTCATCATCGCCCATAGCGACGGCGTTGGTGACGACGACCTTGCCCTTGGAGTGAGCCATGGAACCGATGTTGACTTCCTTGATGTCGACACCGGCCTCGATGGCCTTGAGCAGATCCTGCGGGTTCTCAAAGAGCAGCATGGCCTTGGTGTCACCAAAGCGCGTGTCCTTGACGACCTCGGCCATCTTCTTGATGGGCACGACGTTGGCATGGACTCCCGGAGGGGCAGCCTGCTCGATCATGGTCTTGCGGAGCTCGTCGTGAGCAACGCCGTCGGAAACCACGATGATGCGGTTGGGGTTGATCTGCTTGGTCCACGTGGTGGCCACCTGACCATGAAGCAGACGGGTGTCGATACGGACGTGGGCAATCTTGATGTGCCCGTCGCCGATGACCGTTCCCGGAGGGATGGCGCCTGCAGGAGCAGCGGCGGCCGCAGCCGGCTTCTTCTCCTCGGGCTCCAGAGACTCGGGCTTGACGCGCACACCAGCCTTAGCCTCAGTCACGAGATGTTTTGCGATCGCATGTGCAGTGTTCTTTGCGTCAAAGCGCTGCGAATATGCCTCGATGAGCATAGGCAGGTTGACACCGGTGACGATAGCCCAGGAATCATGGCCCTCGATGAGCCCGCTGATCTGGTTGAACGGCGTGCCGCCCCACAGATCAACGAGGAAGAGCACCTGCTCCTGGTCCTCGAAGGAAGCGATTGCTTCCTCGACCTTGGCACGGAAGTCGTCGGGGCCCATGCTCGGCTCGAGCGAGACCACGGCAACAGACGGCTGATCGCCAAAGACCATCGAGCCCGTCTGCTTGATTCCAGCTGCCAAGTCCCCGTGGCTAGCAAGAACAATACTTACCATCACATAACCTCCTTTTTGTCTACGTATTTCCTACACGACATGAAGGAAGTATACCTGTTTGGTTTGTGGAATTATAGCTAAATTCGCAAAAGGTTGGATTATTTGTTTAAATGTCTAAGTTTGTTACAAATTGATTACGTTGCCGGTTTACAGCTTATTGCCTGCTAAAACGTGATTTGCTGATTGCTTTCAAAGACATATAAAGGTGCACTGTTCGTTAAGACCGCTTTTAGGTGGATCCCAATGCGTCTGCTTGCCACCATTTTGTTTAAACAGACATGACTTGACTAACCGAAGCAAATATGTTTAGAACTCTAGCCCATGTAGTCATTGGATGTTAGGCGATGTGGAGAGGGTTGGCGGCGTCGACGGCATCGGGGGCGTCGGAAGGACCGTCGGGGACAGCGTCTGCCGGATCCTCGTCGGGGGTCTCGATCTGTTTGATCATGACCTCCTGGCCCTGCAGCAGGTATGTCTCGCCGCTGCCGCAATGGGGACAGGTCTTGCCGTGCTCGACCGTCGCGTAGTCGCAGCCACACGCCTCGCAATGTGTCACGGCCTCGACGGGCTCCACGATAAGCTCCGCGCCCTCGGTGATAGGCTTTTTATCTGCTGCCCAGCGCCAAGCGTCGAGCAGCAAGTCGGGAACGACGCCCGAGACCTCGCCCAGTAGCAACGTCACGCTCGAAACGCGACGCACGCCATGAGCGCGCGCCACATTCTCGACATCGCGAATGATGTGATAGACGATTCCGAGCTCGTGCACTTTTAATTCCTTCCGCCGTTCTAACGAACGGCGGTCGGCTTGACGCTGCGCGAGTCCCAGACGGGCGATCTGCCTTTCAATCGTCGGGCATGGGCAAAAGCCCTATGCCCTCCTCTTTCAAGGCACCTCGCCACGCCTGGGACCCGCTCGCTGTCCAACCGCCCTCTGCGCCGTTCACTTACTTGTTAGGTCTCTTACTTCTTCCCAAATTTGATCTTAATTGCACGTTTCAATGCGTACTTGCCGAGGCTTGGGAGCTTTTGCTCGTATTTGACCATCGTGGAGCACTCGGGGCGATCGCGATCCAGATGGATGGCGTCAAACGCGCACTTGGTGGTGCACAGGCCGCAGCCAATGCACTTGTTGGGGTCGACGATCGAGGCGCCGCAGCCCAGGCAGCGGGCGGTCTCGGCGCGCACCTGCTCCTCGGTAAAGGTCTCAACATACTCGCTAAACGGCGCAGCCTTCTCGCGTTCGCGGTCCACATGCGCAACCTCGCGGCTCGCGTTGTCGTAGCTCTCGAGCACAACGTCGTTGCGGTCGAGCGCGGTGTAGCGGCGCTGGTTGCGGCCGATGGTGAGCGTGGAGCCCGGCTGCACAAAGCGATGGATGGACACGGCGGCCTCGTGACCGGCGGCGATGGCATCGATGGCAAAGCTCGGACCGGTATAGACGTCGCCGCCCACAAAGATGTCGGGTTCGGCGGTCTGGTAGGTCTGGGGATCGGCAAGGGCGCCCTGACCACGGCCAAGCTCCACCTTGGAGCCAGCCAGCAGGTCGCCCCACACGATGGACTGGCCAATCGACATGACCACGCGGTCGGCATCGACGCGACGCAGGTCGTTCTCGTCGTACTCGGGCGCAAAACGGCCCTCGTCATCGTAGACGCGCGTGCAGCGCTTAAAGGTGATGCCGCACACACGGCCGGTCTCGTCCAGGTGAACCTCCTTGGGACCCCAGCCGCAGCTGATGTGGGCGCCGTCCTCAACGGCCTCGCGACGCTCCTCCTCGCTGGCGGGCATCTGGGCCTCGCTCTCCAGGCAGAACACCTCAACGTGCTCGGAACCCAGACGGCAGGCGTTGCGCGCGACGTCGATAGCCACGTTGCCGCCGCCCACCACGATGGTGCGGCCGGGCAGCGCGTCGATCTTGCCACTGTTGACCTTGCGCAAAAAGTCGACGGCCACGGCCACGTCCTCGGCATCCTCACCCGGAATACCGGCGAGGCGGCCGCCCTGGCAGCCAATGGCAACGTAGAAGGCCTTAAAGCCCTGTGCGCGCAGCTCGTCGAGCGTCACGTCGCGACCGACTTCCACGCCATAGCGGAACTCGGCACCCATCAGGCGAATGATCTCGACCTCGGCCTCGATAACATCCTTCTGCAGCTTAAAGCTGGGAATGCCGTAGGTGAGCATGCCGCCCGGGCACTCATTCTTCTCGAACACGACAGGTTTGTAGCCCTTCTCGGCCAGGTAGAAAGCGCAGGACAGGCCGGCCGGACCGGCACCGATGATGGCGATCTTCTGGTCGAAGCCGCCGGCACGCGTCGGGGTCACCACGGGCGGGACGTAGCGGGTCGCGGCATCCAGATCGCGCTGGGCGATGAACTTCTTGACCTCGTCGATAGCCACGGCGGCATCCACACGGCCGCGGGTGCAGGCATCCTCACAGCGGCGGTTGCACACACGACCGCAGATAGCGGGCAGCGGGTTCTCGCGCTTAATGAGTGCTAGGGCCTCGTCATAGCGACCCTGAGCCGCGAGCTTCAAATAGCCCTGAACGGCAACGTGCGCGGGGCAGGCCGTCTTGCAGGGAGCGGTGCCGGACTCATGCGTCTCGATACGGTTGTCGTTGCGGTAGTTGGGCGACCACTTGGTGTGATCCCATTTGGTGGCGTCGGGCAGCTCCTGGCGCGGATACTCGGGCACCTGTCCGCCGGCCTTTTTGCTGCAGAGCTTCTGGCCGAGCTTGGCGGCGCCGGCCGGGCACACCTCAACGCAGCGACCGCAGGCAACGCACTTGTCCTTCTCGACCTTGGCGACATAGGCCGAGCGCGACAGGTTGGGCGTGTTGAACAGCTGAGAGGTGCGCAGGGCATAACACACGTTGACGTTGCAGTTGCAGATAGCGAAGATCTTGTTCTCGCCGTCGATATTGGTGATCTGGTGCACAAAGCCGTTGTCCTCGGCCTGGCGCAGGATGTCGTAGACCTCGTCGCGCGTCACGTAATGGCCGCGGTCGGTCTCAACCACATAGTCGGCCATATCGCCCACGGCAATGCACCAATCGGCCGGGTCGTCGGCGCAGCCCTCACCCATCACGCGACGGCTCGCGCGGCAGCTGCAGGTGCTAGCGGCATATTTGCCATCGTATTTGTCGAGCCAATGCTCGATATGCTCGATCGGCACCGACGTGCTCGCGGCATCGATAGCCTTCTCGACCGGAATGACATGCATGCCGATGCCGGCACCACCGGGCGGCACCATCGGCGTGGCCTTGGACAGCGGTCCCTTGGACGCCTGCTCAAAGAACTTGGCATAGACCGGGTGCTCCTCGAGCTGGCCCATGCGCATGTTGAGGAACTCGGCGGAACCCGGCACCAGCATGGGCAGCACCCACTGCTTGGCGTGCTCGTTGTTTTCCCAGTTGTACTCGAGCAGACCCGTGTAGCTCATGTCGTCGAGCATCTTCTCGATATCGGCTTCGGGCATGCCGGTGAGCTTGACCATCTCGGGCAGCGTATAGGGACGGCGCATCTTCATCTTGCAGAGCACTTCGGCCTGCTCGTCGGTTGCGGCCTCGGCAAACGACCAGTACTCGTAGCCCAGCAGCTCATCGCGATGCAGCAGACGGTTGGTGCAGTGCTCGCACAGTTTGACGATGGCCTCGCGCGGATGCTCCGGTATCGGCGGCACGAACTCCGCGCCGATATCGGGCTCGGTATAGCTAATCCCCGGTCCGTTGAGAATCATGGTTGTCCCTTCTCTTGCCACAGCCCGGCGAGACCGCGGCGCCCCTCTTTTTTTGCAGGCCGGGCATGCCCCATGCCGTTCACCCGCCATTAGTTGACATTGTGTCAAAAATAGTATTGACGAACCGTCAACAATATTCAAGACTGTTAGGCGAACGGTCAGGCAAAAGAGGATGAAAGGCGGCAAAAACATGGACAACAACACAGCAGATACCTCTGTGGTCGATGCCGTTCCCGCATCCGATAGCGCGGCAAAGCGCCTGACGGGCGACGAACGCCGTCGCGAGATCCTCGATGCCGTACGTACCGTAAGCTCCGAGCTGGGCGTGTCCCACCTATCGGTATCGGCCGTGACCAAGCGAGCCGGCTGCACGCGTTCATTGTTCTACCACTACTTTGCCGATATGGACGCCGCCGTCACCGCCGTCATGGACGAGGCGATCGACGGCTTTATCTCCGAGCTCGAGCAGTGGAACGCCAGCCGCACCGTCGGCGATATCGAAGGCGCGCTCGACACCATCGCCCCGCTCTTTAAGCGCCTGGTCGCCAGCGGCCACGAGCTGCCGAGCACGCTCACCTCGAGCAGCGGCGCGCTCTACGGCGGCTTTTTGCACAACGTGGTCCAGCGCGTGGCGCAGTATATCTGCGACACCACCGTAGTGGATTTTGTCGCCCATCATGAGCTACGCATCGACCATGTCTACGAGACGTTCTACACCCTCATCATGGGTCTTTTGATGTATATCCGCACGCACCCCGATGTGCCCGACGAAACGGTCAAGGAAATCATCGCCTCGACACTCCACATCGAGGGCTATACCGCCAAGTATCCGGAGCGCAAGCCCCAGAACTGACGACATTTGGCCAAACTGCCCGCGATCAGAAGAGGGGCCGCGGGCGTGTGAAAGGAGAGCAGCATGCTGTTCGATGTTTGGGGTAGCGATACCCTTATCCACTGGGCCGGCTGGGCCATGGTCTTTATTGGCCTCATCGTGCTCAACGAGGTCGGCCGCCGCACTAAGCTGGGCGCGGCAATCATCTTTGGCGTGGCTCCGCTGGCCATGACCATCTACTGCGTCGCCATCGCCGTGGGCGTTTCGCAGGGTGCCGAGTGGGCGCTCACCAACCCCACCCATGTGTACCAGAACAGCTGGTTCCACTACGCCAAGGTATACGCTGCGCTGGCCGGTTGCTGGGGCTTCATTGCCATTAAGTACCAGTGGGGAAAGATCGGCAAGGCGCATTGGTTCCGTGCGTGGCCGTTTGTGATCGTCGCCATCAACATCATGATCGCCGTCGTGTCCGACTTTGAGAGCGCCTACCACTTCTTTGTCCTGGGCCAGTCCACTTGGGTCACCTCCGAGGGCGCCACGCAGCTGGCCGGCTGGAACAACGTGTTCAACGGCATCGCCGGTATCATCAACATCTTCTGCATGACCGGTTGGTGGAGCGTCTACGCCTCCGAGGATCAGACCGACATGCTGTGGCCCGATATGACCTGGGTCTACATTATCGCCTACGATATCTGGAACTTCTGCTACACCTACAACTGCCTGCCCACCCACTCCTGGTTCTGCGGCTTTGCGCTGCTGCTGGCGCCCACCGTCGCCGCCTTTATCTGGAACAAGGGTGGCTGGATTCAGAACCGCGCCTTTACGCTTGCTATTTGGTGTATGTTTGCCCAGGTGTTCCCGTACTTCCAGGAGGAGTCCATCTTTGTGACCCACTCCACGCTCGACCCCGGCGCCGCCACCGCGGTCTCGATCGCCGCACTGATCGCCAACGTCGCCGCGATCATCTACATCGCCTACCGCGCCAAGAAGCTCGGTCGCAATCCCTACAAGCAGGATGTCTTTGAGGGCACCAGCGATTGGGAGAAGGCTACCGCTCGCCGCGCCAAGGTGGATTACGCACACGCCGAGTAACGCGCCTGGCGCAGACATCGCTTGAGCACGAAGCAGCATAGCCGGCTCCGCGCAACTCAACGCATTGTAGAGCCCCCGGAATGTGATTCGTTCGCGTTCCGGGGGCCTTTTGCCGCCGCGAGGATGCGGCCGAACGATGCGCTCGAGTTAAATCGGATCTTATATTTCGCACGCGCTTTATATGGCTCCATTTTTGGGTACAGTGTTGTCCCGATATTGAGCTTGGGGGATATATGAAAGATGAGACGATGGGCCAAGAGGATGCGGCCCAAGATGCAGAAGCTTGCGCTGAGGCCTTGGAGAGCTTAGACCGGATTTCACTCGATGAGATTGCGTTTGACGATTCGGGCGTTGATGTGCAGGATGAGCCGGAAACCGAGGCGCAATCCGATGATCAGGATGCAGGCGACGTTGAGCCTGCCGAGGATGAGGCAGATCACGAAGACACCGAAAGCGAGGCCGGCAACCAGCCCGAATCCGACACGGGCGAGGAAACCGTCTTGCTCGACAGCTTACCGGCCGAGGATTCGCTGACCCGCGAGCTTCCTGGCCTGGGTTCCGCACCAGCCGTGGACGAGACCATCGCCATGGGCGATATTCCCCTACCATCCGTTCCCTCGGCACGCGAGGCCGAGGTTCGCCATCGCAAGATGTCGCCCAAGCGCCGCAACCTGATGGTTGCCGGCGTTGTGGCCGTCGCGCTCGTCGCCGGCGGCGCAGGCTATGCTGCCTGGAACGGATATCAGCAAGAGCAGGCTGCCACTGTCGCCGCCAATGCCCACACGATGATGTCAGTGCAGATTGGCGTGCAGGCCGCGGGCCTCGACTGTTCCACTGGCTCAAAGATCCCCGTGCAGGTGAGTGGCCAGGACTCCGACGGCTCTTCTGTGAGCGAAACACTCTACGTTGACGAGCACGGCCGCGGCATCAAACTGCTGCCCGGCGATTACACGCTCTCCATCGCTGCCTCCCCCATCGCGGCCGACGGCACCATCTATACCGTCCCGACCACCAAGACGCAGGTCACCGTTAAGAGCGATGGACAGGATTTAAGTGCCCAGGCCACCTTTAAGCTCAAGGTGCCTTCGGCCGACACGGTGACTGACGACCAGATCGATGCCGCCGCCAAGTATGCCGAGGAGGGCGGTGCGAGCTCCGCTGCGGCTGCCAAAGTGCTCCAGCAGGCAGCAACCGCGCGGCGCGACGCCGCCGTCAATGCCGTGAGCGCGCAAAAGGCACAGGCGTCCCGTGATGCTGACGCTCGCCACAAGGCAACCGACCTCTACCAGCTCGATATTCCCGTCGAGTGGTACGGCAAGGTCGCAACTTGGCAAAACGGAAGCACGCTATGCATCTATCTGGGCGACGACGCCAATACGCCGCTCGTGACGCTCGTTGCGGTGCGCGAGGGCGAGAGCTTTACGCCCGATGAAGGCGATACGGTTTTGGGCGCGGCCAATCTAGGCAACGGTTATACCGTCTACGCCAGCGGCCCCGTCTATCCGTACGTGGTGCCCCAGACCATCAACGGACGGACGCAGAACCCCGTGTCAACCTACCCCATGGACACGGCCATTGAGCTTGTCGAGCTTACGACCGGCAACCGCTACACCTATAGCCAGATCAAGAACGACCTGGTTGGCAAAGACGGCAACGCAGACGCCGCCACCAAACTCGAGACCGACTACCTCGCCCAGATTCTCCTGCCGAGCATCAAAGCCCAGGACTAGCCTGGCACAGCAAGGTGCTCCCCAACCGTGATGAAGGAGCCAGGAGGTCCTGACCCCACAGGCCCATAGATGATTAGGCAAGGAGCCACTTCCATGCGGGCATAACGTGTACCACACCGTGCTCGCATGGAATATCGGTCTGTTCATCCATGGTAACGATTGCCGACTCGCCAAGATCGAACTGGGCCATCGAGGCATCAAGCGCGGCAATTTCGCGCTCGCGCGTTTTCTCACTTGCCATATCCGCGCTCACCTGAATCAGGCTATAAGCCCGCATGAGAAGTGCGTCCCCAGCAACAAAGTCCACCTCATGGCTTTTACTCTTCTCTTTGATCAGCAGACGGCAGACCGAGCCGGTCCTCACCGCGGGAGTCCTTCTTCTTAGCGCATTGAACACTGCGGTCTCGAGCCTCTGGCCCTGGTCCAATGCCGATGCGGGAGAGAATGCTCCAAACATCGCAGGATCGACAGCGTAGACCTTAGACGCAGACCGCATGTTATTTGCCAGTGAACGCGTGAACTCCGGCACAGAAAACAACAGGTAGGCGTCCTCATAATACTCAAGTAAGTCGCTGAGCGAATTACGACTGACGGGTATCTGCCTGCTCTTGAACTCGTTATACACTTTGTTCACCGACAGCTCTCGTCCCGAAGATGCCATACACCGCGTCAGGAACAGCGATGACAGGCGAGGGTTCTTGACGTCGTAGCGTTCAACGACGTCCATGGCGACCGTTCGCGAAGCATATTCCTGTAGCAGCTGAATCGCGTCTGCGGGCGTCTGCCCAAGTGTCGCGATGAATCCCCCTCGTTCAAGATATCCGATCAGATGATGTCGAAGCAGCGCCGCATCGCTCGGGGAAAAGGTCACATCTGGCTCGGGAACGTTCCCCGTCTTATATCGAACGTATTCCGAAAAGCTCAATGGAAAAAGCTCTCGCACAAGAGAACGACCCCTGAACTCGCTCTTAAGTTCTGAGGACAGCATCTTAGAAGAAGATCCCGTCACATAGACGGTCGCTTTCTCCGTATCGACTACACGCCGCAGAAACGCACCCCATTCGGGAATTTCCTGGATCTCGTCAAAGAAAATATAAGCGCCCTCGGTTCGAGCAGCAGGATACAGCGCATAGAACGTGTCGAGCACGTCCGCCAGCAGCGATGGCTCATACGGGCGCAAGCGCTCATCCTCAAAATTGAAGTAAAGCATCCGGTCAAGCTCGACGCCCCGGCTCTGAAGCCGCCGCATCTCCTGATACAGGCGATACGTCTTTCCACAACGGCGGGCCCCCACAATCACATTTACGATGTTGTCGCGCTTTGGCTCCTGTGGATTTCCTAGATCAAGGTCTCGCTCAAAGACCCGCGGAACCCCCTGCTGTTCAAAGTCCTTTATTTTCCGGGCGACCAAGTCGTTGAATGCCATAATTCTCCAATCTTGCTCTCTAGCTAATCAAAATTATACCTATTCTTGATTAATTGAAGAGCAAGATTGTGTCTTACTTGATTAACACTTAGGCAAGTTTTTTCACTATTACTGCTCGAAGGATGCCGAGTGGCTGAGAGGACAACCAAGCTCGAATGCGACTCCCTGGACAGTCGATTTGGGAGTGGACTTTTTTGACTACCCGTCCCAGAAAATCATCGCCAAATTAGCTACTTGATGCAACTAGCGCCAGGGGTCGGCTTCGAACAGCGGCTCGCGCTCGGGGCGGCGATCGCTGTAGGGATCGTAGCCGTCATCGTCCTCGTTCTCGGCACGGATGCAGGGGTCGCACGGCTTGGGCGCCGGTTTCGGCGCGGGCCTTGGTGCGGCGGACGCTATCTCAGCCGCCGGTGCGTTCGTCTTGTTCTCGTCTTTCATCTGCATAGCTCCTTGCATCGCATCCGTTCAACATTATCGATTGTCGCACGAAAAAGGGCGGCGGACCCCATTGGATCCGCCGCCCTTGGCGTTTAGAGACGGCTGGCAGATTTTAAGGCATGTCCCATAAATCTATTCGGCGTCGGGGACCTCATAGGTGGCCGCCGGCGTGTTGTCGCACACGACGGTAAAGCCGCCGTCCTTGTCGGCATCGACCGTCACCTGATCGCCCTCGCGCACCGTGCCGTCGATGATAGCGGCGGCGATGGCATCCACGACCTCGCGCTGAACCAGACGCTTGAGCGGACGGGCGCCAAAGACCGGGTCCAGGCCGCCCACGGCGAGCATCTGCTTGGCCGCCGGGGTGATGGCAAGCGTCATGCGCTCCTTGGCCAGACGCGCGCGGACGTCGGCGAGCTGGATGTCGACGATCTTCTCGATCTGCGCCATACCGAGCGGATGGAACACCACGATATCGTCGATACGGTTGAGGAACTCGGGGCGGAAGGTCTGAGCCATGGCAGCGTCGACCTGATGGCGCATCTCCTCCTCGTCCTTACCGGACAGATCGGCGATGGCCTTGGAGCCCACGTTGGACGTCATGATGATAATCGTGTTCTTGAAGGACACCTGGCGACCCTGGCCATCGGTCAGACGACCGTCATCAAGCACCTGCAACAGCACGTTAAAGACATCCGGATGAGCCTTCTCCATCTCGTCGAGCAAGATCACGGAGTAGGGACGACGGCGCACGGCCTCGGTGAGCTGGCCGCCCTCGTCGTAACCCACGTATCCCGGGGGCGCACCAATCAGACGCTGGACGCTGAACTTCTCCATGTACTCGGACATGTCGATACGCACGAGTGCGCGCTCGTCGTCGAACAGGCACTCGGCAAGCGCCTTGGCGAGCTCGGTCTTGCCCACGCCGGTGGGGCCCAGGAAGAAGAAGCTGCCGATGGGCTTGTCCGGATCGGAGAGGCCCGCACGGCTGCGACGTACGGCCGCGGCCACAGCGGAGACCGCCTCATCCTGACCGATGACGCGCTTATGCAGCTCGCCCTCCAGGCCCTTCAACTTGTCGAGCTCGCCCTGCATCATCTTGGACACGGGCACGCCGGTCCAGGCGCTCACGACCTCGGCGATCTCATCAGAGGTCACCTGTTCGTTGAGGCCCTCGCCGTCCTGCTGCTTTTGCGCCTCGAGCGCAGCCTCGGAATCCTGAATCTGCTGCTGCAGGCCCGGAATCACGGAGTAGCGCAGCTCGGACGCACGGCCCAGGTCGCCATTGCGCGTCGCGCGCTCCTCTTCGCTCTTGGCCTCGTCAAGCTGCCCCTTGAGCTCCTGCACGTGGTCGATGGCGTTCTTTTGGTTGAGCCAGCCGGCCTTTTGCACGTTGAGCTTTTCCTGGACCTCGGCGATCTCCTGGCGCAGGGCTTCCAGACGCTCCTTGGAGGCGTCGTCGGTCTCCTTCATGAGCGCCTGCTCCTCGATCTGCAGCTGGGTGAGCTGACGCGTGGTGGCGTCAATCTCGACCGGCATGCTGTCGAGCTCCATGCGTAGGCGGCTTGCCGCCTCATCGACCAGGTCGATGGCCTTGTCGGGCAGGAAACGGTCGGCGATGTAGCGATCGGAGAGGTCGGCGGCTGCCACGAGCGCGCTATCGGTGATATGCACGCCGTGGAAGATCTCGTACTTCTCCTTGAGGCCACGCAGAATCGAGATGGTGTCCTCGACAGTGGGCTCGGAGACCATCACGGTCTGGAAACGACGGGCGAGCGCCGCGTCCTTCTCGATGTACTTGCGGTATTCGTCGAGCGTAGTCGCGCCGATCGCGTGCAGGTCGCCACGGGCGAGTGCAGGCTTCAGGATGTTGCCGGCGTCCATGGAGCCCTCGGTGGCACCCGCGCCCACGATGGTGTGGAGCTCATCGATGAACAGGATGACCTTGCCCTCGGACTTCTGTACCTCCTTGAGCACGGCCTTCAAGCGATCCTCGAACTCACCACGGTACTTGGCGCCGGCGACCAGCGCGCTCATGTCGAGCTCGATGAGGTCGCGGTCGCGCAGGGTGCTCGGCACGTCGCCGGCCACGATACGCTGGGCGATGCCCTCGACGATGGCCGTCTTGCCGACGCCCGGCTCACCGATGAGCACGGGGTTGTTTTTGGTGCGACGGGACAGGACCTGGATGGTGCGGCGAATCTCATCGGTACGGCCGATGACCGGGTCGAGTTTGCCGGCGCGGGCGAGGTCGCAAATGTTGCGACCGTACTGCTCCAGCGCCTCAAACTGCGTCTTGTCCTCGGCGGACGTCACGCGGTCATCGCCGCGCAGCTCCTCGTAGACTTGCTCGATGCGCTCCTTGGTGACGCCTGCGTCGCGCAGAACGCGGCCGGCCTCGCCCTTGTCCTCGGCAAGTGCCATCAGCAGATGCTCGGTCACCACAAAGCTGTCGCCCATCTTGGTGGCCTTCTTCTCGGCCTTCTCGATGACGCGGACGAGCTCGTTGGACAGGCCCATCTGCTGGCCCTCGCCCGAAACCTTGGGCGCGTGGTCGATGGCATCTTGCGTGGAGCGTGCGAGCTGAGCCGGGTCGGCACCGATGCGCTCGATGATCACGGAGATGTTGCGCTCACCGGCACCGAGCAGGGCGGACAGCAAGTGAATCGGCTCCACCGCGCCGGCCTGCGCGTCGGCGGCCGTGCTCATGGCGGTCTGCAGCGCCTCGCGCGACGTCATTG
>CALHJX010000070.1:0-2465 GCA_938033385.1 uncultured Collinsella sp.
GTATTGGTCTTAGCCATGGTTGTGTGTTGTAGGTGAGGATGGGAAAAAATTAAAAGTTGACGGGAGCGTAGAGGATGACGGCCCGGCCCCGGAAGCCGGTCAGCCTGCTTTTAGTCATGTCGTAGTCCTCGACGGAGGCTACGGAGGGAGTGTCGTAGCAGACGCGGTCGACAACCGGATCCCAGAGGCGGACGGCATGCAGAGTCCGCCCCACCATGCCGGACAGGCAACGGAGGGGAGGAACGCCGCCCGGCATTCCGGCATCCCGCGCAAAACAGCTCACGGCCAGCACGGCGTGCATGCGCACCATCGGAGCATTGACGCCCATCTCTAAGAGAGGGACGTAGCCTGCCGGAGTGACGGCGACGCTGCCGGGCCTGCCCATGGCCGCGCGGTTGATGGCGTCGATCTGCTCCTGCTCGTCCCACACGGTAGGGCACACCATCGGAGCCAGGACGTCGTCCTGCTGCAGGTGGGCGATGAGATGCTCGGCGAGTTTGTAGTCTTTATCCATTGTATGGGGATTAGTGAGTTAAGAGTGGAGAGTGGAGTTGCCGTCGGCCTGGGCCAGGAGGCGGTTGAGCGCCAGCGTGGCGGCGCGCACGGCATACTCGCGCATCTGTTCGCGGGAGGGCATCACCTCCGGATGGGCCGGGATGGTGGCGGACTTGACCAGGGCTCCCAGCGGGGTGACGTCCTGGTAATGGCCGTCCCTGTTGCGGCGCTTGCGCTGCCTGACGCGGGCCAGGATGGCGTTGCCGGTATCGACGTCGCCCAGGACCATGACCTCCTCCTCCGGGAGGTGGAGGCTGGCCAGGGAGCGCCGGCGCAGGGGTGAATCCTTAAACGGGATGAGCAGGCTCCTGATGGGACGGCCGGTCACCTCCGACCTGCGGCCGGTGGGTCTGACGGTGCCTCCCAGCCATTGCAGGCGTACGCCTGTGTGGGTGATGTCGATGGTGGCCTTGTTGTCCCGGATGACGGGAGGGTTGACGCTCTGCTTGGCCTTGCCCCAGAATCCCTGGGACTGGGTGCGGTCGATCATGGCCTGCAAGCTGTCCCTCACCGCCTGGCGGGCGGCCCTGGCCACATCGGCCACCATCTCCGCGCGGATAGCGGGAGCCAGAGGGAGCCGTTGGAGGCCAATCACATCGACGTGTAACCTGATCATGAGTTGACAAGGGTTGAGGGTTGGGGCATAAGGGGGACATGAGCGGAATGGACGGCAAGATCGGCAAGCGCGAGATGGCGCTGTGGCTGCAGTACCTGCGCGCTCCCGGCCGATCTGGAGAGCAGGATTCTCCCGCACCGCGCAAGCTGCGATGGACAGAGCTGACGCAGTATCAGCGCCGGGCTGTTGAGCGCGGCGAGCATGTGCCCTGCTGGTGCGGTACGGACCGGCCGGCTAATGGTCATGGCAACGGCCGCCAGAACCGGCGCAAGTGCCGCAAGGGCTGATCTGTTATTACTGCTCGCTGACATAGACGTAAGTGGGTGTGCCGTCCCTCCCCCGGACGATTTTGTTGACCTGGTGGCGCGCGGCCTGCAGGAACAAGACTTCCGACTCATTGGTGTGGGGATGTTTGTCGGTCTTGTTGACAAGACGCCTTTGCTCCTGGAGGGCGCGGACGACGGCGTCGATGCGGTGGCCGGACCGGTAGTCCTCGTTGACCAGGATGACCCGCTCGTTGCCCGGTTTGCCGCCACCCGCAAACCGCTGCGCCGTCTCCTCCGCGCGCGACCAGCTGTCCACCATCTTGGTGGGGAGCGCCTGGTAGCCGTCGCGCCTGATGCGGGACAGGAACCTGTCAACATCATTGGGGGGGATCGACATGCCGCGATAGAGCGTGCCGCTCTCCTTGACGTCGGTGGGCTGGATCCGGGTGACCGCGTTGTACAGGGCGTCCCACTCTTCCTGGGTGGCATAGCCCTGGACGCCGCGCTGCGCCCGGTCAAACTGGCGCTGATCCTCGACGAATTTAACCATCGCTCTGGCCTGGGTGTCCGGGATGACGGGAGGACGCTGCCCGCAGATAACCTTGCCCGCCTCGCTCCAATGCACCGGACGGGTGCCGTTGGGGTCGGTGTAGTAGACGCGGTCTCCTTCCACCTCCACGCAGTCCTCCAGCGCATTGACAAATGCCTGCTGCAGGTCGCCGTCCATCCTGGCAATGGACGCCTCCAGGCTGGCGTTGAGCGACTCGCCGTCAGCTCCCTCAATCGTTGCCTCCGGGATGGTGAGTCCGTGGCGCTGCGCCTCCTCGTAGTCGACCGGATCCACCCCCATGCCGCTGTTAAAATCAAAGGGAGGGTAATCCAGATCAAACCGGCTGAGCTTGCGCCAGATGGGCGAGGTCAGCAGCGCGATATGGGAGCCGTCGGTAGCCACGCCCTCGTAGTTGACGGCGGCCGCCGCCTCCCTCCAGCGGGCATCCCAGTCCCTGGGCTGGCGGCTGTAGCGGATA
>CALHJX010000071.1:0-1577 GCA_938033385.1 uncultured Collinsella sp.
CGAGATAGCCCTCCTGGTCGAAATGCATGATCTCGATCTTCTCGGTTTCCTTCATGGCTTTTCCTTTCTGTCCTGCACGCGAATCTATACATCGCGTTTCTTTTCGATACCAATTATAGACATACACCCAACGTGTTTTTAATACCACTTATCAATCTGTTCCAATCCTCGGTGAACGGTCGAAATTCTCTGGTGAGTGGTATTAAATTAGAATTGAATGTATAGCTAACGCCCCCAGCGTCTCCCTTGCGTGACAAAGAACAGCGTTCCTACCAGCGCAATAATGGTCGATGCTCCAAACAGTACCGTCTGGACGCCCAAAGCCTCCGCCAAAAACGGAGCCGCCAGCAGCGGCACCACGCCGGCGCTCATCAGGCCAAAACGCACAAAGCCGGTAATGCGCCCCAGGTATTTGATGTCGGCACGCTCCTGAATCAAGATCATCTGCAGCGGCTCCAGGAACCCCCAGGCCAGACCGTTAATCGCCTGACCGATAATCGCGACCCCCAGCATATCGGTGCCTACGTACACCATGGACCCAATGCCCACGGCCATGAGCGCGCCGAGCAGCAATCGCAGGTTGACATGGCGAGCAGAAAGCTTGGTCAGGATGAACGCGCCCACCGAGGAAGTGAGGCCCACGACCGAGGACAGCCAGCCCAGCCAGACGATATCCACGTTGAGCACATCGCGGTAGAACAACGACTCCAGCGAATCGAACGCGCCAAACGCAAAGAATCCCAAAAAGCCCGAGATAAAGATGAGGCGCAGGTCGTGGTCGCGAAACGTAAGTCGCGCACCCTCGGCCATGCCCCCCAGAATACCGCCCTTCGGCTTCTCCCCTTTTGCAGGAGCAACACACTCGTGACAGCCCAAGGAGAGCACGGCCGCCACACCCATCATGCCCGCCATGAGCAAATAGACCGATTGCGTGGCAAAACAGCTCACGATGGCACCACCGAGCAGCGGGCCAGCGGTATAGGCGATATTGCTGTAGAACACCATGAGACCGTTCACGCGGGTACGGCCCTCGGTGGTCGACTCCAGGTATCCCGGAAACGCATGCGTGCAGGTGTTGATAAAGCCGCCCGCAAGTCCCAAGACGCACGCGGCAAACACAAGCCCGGGGACAGACAACGGCGCTAACCCCACGCCAAGCGATAGCACTGCCGTAATCACGCACGTCACAAACGACGTCCGGCGCGGTCCAAAGCGGTCGATGACCGAACCCGACACCATATTGCCCACCGACGTCATAAGATTGCGCGCGAGCGTAATGGCGGCAACCAAAAAGGCCGTGCCGGCCAGATCATACGTGGCCGCACCGATAAGCCCCAAAAAGTAGACCGCGTTGTTGGCGCACCACTGCAGGGACTCAATAAGAATCAGCCTGACCTCTGCCGGCGTCAGGCGCATTGCTTCGCGACCCTTCGCGAACATACGAACTCCTTCTATACAAAAAGGGGATGGAGAGCATAGGCCTGCTCCATCCCCTTTCCAGGTTGCAACGAAAATCTATGCAGCCGGGCCCTTACGCCAGCACGCCGAAGAACGCGCCGATGATGCCCACGACCATG
>CALHJX010000072.1:0-2349 GCA_938033385.1 uncultured Collinsella sp.
GGCCTTGGCGTTCGCCTGGTCGAGGTTTGCCTGGGCCGATGCGAGGCTGCGCTGCGCGGCCGATACGGCGTTCGTGTCCGCCGATGCGGCGGAGATGCCAGCCGCTGCGGAAGCTCCATCAACGTTCGTCGTTGGGGTGGCCTGCGCGGCGGCTGCGGCTTTCTGTGCGTTGGCGAGGTCTTCTTGAGCGGCTGCAACTGCACGCTGCGCCTCGGCAACGTTGCGATCGAGCTCGTCGTTTTTAATGGTCATAAGCACGTCGCCCTCGTTGACGGATTGGCCCGCCTGCACGTTGATTGAATCGACCGTGCCGTCGACAGAAGGGGAGACCACTGAGGACGAAATGGGTTTGAGCTGGCCTTTCGCCTCGACCGTTGTGGTAAACGTGCCCTCGGTCACCATGTCGGTCACAGGCCCGCTAGCGCTCTGAGGCTGCGCATTGATAACCAGGGTTGCGACAATGGCAATGAGCGCGATGGCACCTACGACGCCGGCGGCAATACAGCGTCGAATCAGCTTTTTGCGTCGACGTTCGGCACGTTTTGCCTTGAGCTTGGCATATGCCTCTTCATCGGAAATCTCGGTCGCATCGTTCCCGCGTCCGCTCTGCTTGTCGGCATGTACGTTTGTACTCAGAGGAATCGTTTCGGTGGCACCTTCGGGCGTGCGCTCGGTATCATCTGGGCCCGGGGTGATCGTGGGGACATTCGGCATAGCGTCTCCTTTATAGAAAGAACCTCGATAATTATATGCGCCCACCGGTTGGGGCGGGCGCATAGGACGGTTTCTTTCGGAACTGTTAGATTGGTCGAAGCGGTTCCACGTTGTAGGAATGCACGCGTTGCACTACGAGTGCACAACCACGCACAGGCCGACTTTGATGCGATCGTGCAGTGCCTTGGCGTCTGCCAGGCGCAGGTTGATGCAACCGTGGCTGCCGCACCACTTGTACGACTCGGCATTATCGAAGCTCTTGTCGTTTTGCCATGTAGCGTCGTGGAAGCCGATCATATTGCCCTCGAACGGCATCCAGTAGCTCACCGGGCTCTCGTATTTGGGCTTACCGGTCTCGGGGTCCTTGGCTCCGATCAGGGTGCTGCCGCCGTCGTTGCTGTTGATCTGCCACACGCCCTCGGGGGTGGCGTCTTCGCCCGGTTTGCCGGAAATAAAGTTGGCCTCCCACACGATATTGCCGCTCTCGTCGTAGTAGCGCGCGTGCTGCTCGGACAGGTCGACGTCGATATACGCCTTCCAGTCGGGCTCTCCCTTTGCGGTAAAGGTGTCGGCCTTCTTGGAGTACTTGATTTCGATTTCGCCGGTCTGCTTGTTGTTAATGGCGTCCTCGACCTGCTTGGCGAGCGAGCTGCTGTCGATGGACCAACCAAAGTCGCCACCTTCGACGGCGCACTGCTTGCCATCGGCGCGCGTCCACCAGCGAGTGGAGCCCACGGTATTAAAGCCGTTGGCGAGCTCGGCTGCCCAACTACTGATCTGCGACGTATCGAGTGTGGGGTTGGCCGGATCGGCAAAGCTGATCCACTGCAACACAGAGCTGCCATCAACCTTGCCAGCGTCCTCACCGTTGAGCTTGAGGGTCACGTTGACGCCCAGGAAGTTGTTGGCGGCATCACATGCGGCCTGAATCTGATCATCGGTCAGCGTTCCATTGAGCGGCTCATAGGCATCGTTGCCGAGCTTGGAAAGATCTACGGTCTCGGCCAGCGAGGCAAGCTCGAGCTCGGCGTACTTAATGACGTGCTCGCGGTTGAGTTTTTCGTTGGATCGCGCCTTCTCGACGGTAAACTTGCCGGCCTGCTCGTCATAGGAGCTATTGGCCTCGAACGTGCCCGAACGGCCCTCGTTAAACTCGTCGATGGCGGCGCCCAGATCCTTCTCAAACTGCTTTTGGTCAAAGGTGTCGGAGAGCATGGACAGGTCGACGTCCTGATCAAGATCGACTTCGTTGGAGGTAGCGGTTGTTTTGGCCTTGCCGCTTAAGGATTCCACAAGGCGGACCGGCCATACAAAGGCTTCGTTGTGGCTGATGATTTCTTTTGCGGCAGCTTCGCCGTCGACGATGGGTTCATCGGACTCGGGCTGATAGGTCCAGCTAAAGTCATCGCCTGTCACGGTGAGCTTATAGTGCTTCCATGCCGAGTTGACCTTGGTGGCGGCAGACGAAGCGTTAGAGAACGAGACGTCGACGCCGGCGATGGTGGTGTTGGGGTAGGCTACCTGCGAAAATGCTACGACGCCTACGATATAGACAATGACGATTAGACCCAGGACGACAAAGAGCGTCGTCTTTTTGCCCGACTTATTGTTCTCGGCGGACTTGCGCGCGGGGCC
>CALHJX010000073.1:0-3932 GCA_938033385.1 uncultured Collinsella sp.
GGACCGGCCGACGCTGCGCGATGTCCAGAACGACAATTTGTCATTCAAAAGGCGAGGCATGACCAGAAGGTCAATGCCTCGCCTTTTTCATGCCAACTTGTTCGCTCTGGACGTCGCTCGCTGACGTTTGCTCAACCCGCGGTGTCTTAACAATTCTGTCCAGCTGTTGGCATTGCGGCATTTGCCTAGATAAAACCTGCCAAAGTAAACCTGTCCTCTTTGGCAGGTTTTAGAGCTCCACGCTTTCGGCACCGTTGATGGTTAGGTCGCGCTCGTAGAAGGCGGTGAGGGCGCGGATGGCGTACATCACGTCGCGCACGCCGCCGGTCTCGTAGCTCGAGTGCATGGCCAGCTGCGGCAGGCCCACGTCCACGGCATGCATGCTCGCCTGCATATTGGACAGGTTGCCGAGGGTGGAACCGCCGGCCATGTCGCTCTTGTTGGCGAAGGCCTGTGTGGGCACATCGGCGTCATCGCAGATGGCCTGGAACACCGCGCGGCTAAAGGCATCGGTGCAGTAGTGCTGGTTGGCAGCTTCCTTGATGACGATGCCGCCGTTGAGCACAACCTGGTTGCGCGCATCGCACTTCTCGGCGTGGTTGGGGTGCACGGCATGCGCGTTGTCGCAGCTTACAAGCATCGAGGCGGCAAGTGCGCGATGGTACGACTCGTCGTCAAAGCCCAGCGATCCGTTAATGCGGCGCAGCGCGTCGGCCAAGAACGTCGACATGGCGCCCTGCTTGGTCTCGGAGCCAACCTCCTCGTTATCGAAGCAGCAGAAGACCGAGACGTCGTGCGCGTTCTCGGCGCCCAAAAATGCCTGTAGCGAGGTATAGGCGCAGGCCAGATCATCAAGCTTGGGCGTCGAGATAAACTCGTCGGCCCAGCCCCAGATGCGTGCATCCTGACGATTGACCAGGAACAGGTCGCGACCCAAAATTTGTTCGGGCTCAACATCCAGCTCTTCGGCGATCAGGGCATCGAAGTCACCCTGCTTAAGCTCGCCAGCGCTGATGAGCGGGCACAGGTCGACGGCTCGGTTGGGAGCAAAGCCCTCGTTAACGCCGCGGTTCATGTGGATGGCAAGGCTCGGAATGATAGCGACCTCGCGCTCGGTGACAAGCAAACGACTCTCGATACGGTCGCCCTCGCGCACCAACACGCGGCCCGCGAGCGCCAGCGGGCGATCGAACCAGGTGTAGTCGATCATACCGCCGTAGGCCTCGGTGTTCAGGCGCAGCGTCTCGCCCGCGCCGTCAAGCTCGGGCACGGCCTTGACCTTAAACGTCGGCGAATCGCTGTGCGACGCCGTCAGTTGAAAATGATAGTCGCCGGCAACGCCGTCCTCGCCCCACGTCGCGGCCAGGTCCTCGCCCACCTTAAAGGCAACAACGCTCGAGGTGTTGCGCTGCGTGTAATAACGCCCGCCCGGCTCGATGTCCCACGCCGCGTTCTCGGACAGGTAGGTAAAGCCCGCCTCGTCGAGCTCGGCCATAATGGTCGCCGCCGTATGGAACATGCTGGGGCATGCCTCGATAAAGTCGATAAGGTCGTTGGCGGCCTCGATATCGTCGGCCGTCACGTGCACGCGCTCGGGCGTTTCCTGATCCGTCATGCTCTCCCCTTTCGCTGGGTTGATGGTCCCCTCCAGCATACCCCGCCACGCCAGCGCCGCACTCTTCATTCCGTGTTTAATCCCGCGCCGCTCACCAAGTTGAGCCATCATGCCCGCGCTCCTTTTGCGACAATTACGCTAACAGGACGAGAGGAGCCGTCATGAAGCCACGTAACATTGCCATCGCCTGCGGTGTCGCGGGCGTCGCCGTCGGCCTTGCCGCTGCCGCCGGCATCGTTTACCGCAAGCAAATCAAATCCGCTGCGTCGCTCAAACGCTTGACCGGCTACGCGGATGGCTATGACCTGTACGCAATCGACATCGCCTACGACTACGACCTCGACTGCATCATCGCCGCCGATGTGCGCGACGACCAGGCCTACATCGATGCTGTGGTGGCACAGGTGTTGCCCGGCGTGCCAGCACATGTCCAGGCGCCCCAGTTTGCCTGCAGCGCTTTTATCGCCGTAGATGCCGAAGGCCGCGTGCGCACCGGTCGCAATTACGACTTTAAGGACGACACCTCGGCGCTGCTGGTGCGCAATCACCCACGCGGCGGCTATGCTTCCATCGGGTTTGCCGCCCTCAATAACCTGGGCGCCAACACTCCGCTTGACTCCATCACCGGACGCGCCGCGGCGTTGATGGGCCCGTTTGCCCAGCTCGACGGTGTTAACGAATGCGGCGTGTCCATTGCCGTACTCACCCTGGATTCCAAGCCCTGTGACCAGGACACGCAACGCCCCGCCATCAATACCTCGCTCGCCATCCGCCTGGTGCTCGACCGTGCCGCCACCACGCAAGAAGCTGTCGACCTGCTTTCCGCCTACGACATGCACGCTATGGCAGGACGCGATTACCACTTCTTTATCAACGACGCCGCCGGTGACGCGCGCGTAGTAGAGTGGGATCCGCGCGATCCGGACCGTGCTTTCAAAGCGACTCCTGTACGCCAGGTTACGAACTTCTACGCCTGCTACGGCGACGAAGTGCTGCCCAACCAAAAGAATGGCGAGCTGGGCCATGGTAAAGAGCGCGCCGTCGCAATCGCCGATGTCCTCGACGCCCATGCCGGCGCCCAAGACGAGACAGTCGCTTGGAAGGCCCTGCGCGCTGCGGCGCAAGAGCCCAATCCGGAAGACATCACCAGCAATACGCAATGGTCGGTCGTCTTTGACAATACCGAACCCGCCGCCGCTATTACGCTGCGCCGCCACTGGGGCGACGTCGACGCCTTCGCACTGTAAGGAGCCAGGCCCGTCGACCTTACGCTCGCCTGACGTTGTTTACATTTCTATACGCTTGAGCTAACACGTTTTACCCCCGTATCAACAGTGTACGGGGGTAAACTTATGCGCATGTTATAACTTGCCCGGAAGGACTCATCATGCTTAGAATCGGTCTTCTTACCAGTGGCGGCGACTGCCAGGCGCTCAACGCCACCATGCGCGGCATCGTCAAAACGCTCATGACCAATAGCGAAGAGCCTATCGAGATCTACGGTTTTGAGGACGGCTACCAGGGCCTTATCTACAGCAGGTTCCGCGTCATGTCGCCCGCCGATTTTAGCGGCATCCTCACCCGCGGCGGCACCATCCTGGGCACGAGCCGCACGCCGTTCAAGCGCCTGGACATTCCCGAGGCCGACGGCGTCGAGAAGGTGCCCGCGATGGTCCACACCTATCACAAGTTGCAGCTCGACTGCCTGTTTATGCTGGGCGGCAACGGCTCCACCAAGACCGCCAACCGCCTGCGCGAAGAGGGCCTCAACGTTATCGCTCTGCCCAAGACCATCGATAACGACACCTGGGGCACCGAGCTGACGTTTGGCTTTACGAGCGCCATCGACGTCGCCACCAAGTGCATCGACGACATCCACACCACCGCTTCGAGCCATGGGCGCGTATTCGTTATCGAGATCATGGGCCACAAGGTTGGCTGGATCCCGCTGTACGCCGGCGTCGCGGGCGGCGCGGATGTCATCTTGATTCCCGAGATCCCCTACGACATGGATAACGTCATCAAGACCATCGAGCATCGCATGGAGACCGGCAGCCGCTTTACCATCGTGGCCGTCGCCGAGGGCGCTATCTCCAAGGAGGACGCGGCGCTGTCCAAGAAGGAGTACAAGAAGAAGCTCGCCGAGCGTACGAGCCCGTCAATCGTGTACGACATCGCCAAGGAGATCGAGGCCAAGACCGGTCGCGAGACCCGCGTCGCCATCCCCGGCCACACGCAGCGCGGCGGTCAGCCCGACGCCCAGGACCGCATCTTTGCGACCCAGTGCGGCGTCGAGGCGGCACTGGGCTGCCTGCGC
>CALHJX010000074.1:0-3013 GCA_938033385.1 uncultured Collinsella sp.
GGCCGCCGGTGCCGACGGTCTGGAGATCGAGGTCCACGACGAGCCCAGCCGTGCCTGGTCCGACGGCGCCCAGGCCCTCACCCCCGATCAGTTCGACGACACCATGCGCCGCATCCGAGCCATCCGCGAGGTTGTCTGCCAAGAGACCATGAAGTAGCCCATGGGTACGGTGAGAAACGCGCGCGTTAACCAGGGCGGCCCCAAGTGCGCCGGTATCGTCGGCCTTGGCCTCATCGGCGGCTTTGCCCGCGGCTATGCGCAGGCGGGCGTCCGCGTGCTGGCCTGGGACCCCGATGACGATGTCATGACGGCCGCCAGCATGGGCACCGTTGCCGGCGAGCTCAACGACAAGACACTCGGCGAATGCGACATCATCGTCCTGGCTTGCTACCCCGAGGCCTGCATCGAGTGGCTCGAGACGCATGCCCAGGCCCTCGCCGACGCCACCGACACCGAGGCCATCATGGGTCCCGTGGTGATCGACACGGTGGGCGTCAAAGGCATCGTGTGCGAGCGCGCCTTTGAGCTTGCCCGCGAGCACGGCTTTTACTTTGTGGGTGCGCACCCCATGGCGGGCACGCAGTACTCGGGCTACGCTCACTCCCGTGCCGACCTGTTCCAGGGCGCCCCGCTGGTGCTCGTACCGCCCGCGGTGGACGATGCGCTCAAGCTGGAGCTTTTGGGCCAGGTGCGCGAGATGGTGCGCCCCTTGGGCTTTGGCAAGTTCAGCGTGACCAGCGCCGCCGAACACGACCGCGTCATCGCCTTCACCTCTCAGCTGGCTCACGTGGTATCCAACGCCTACGTCAAGAGCCCCACCGCCCAGGTCCACCACGGCTTTTCGGCCGGAAGCTACCGCGATCTCACCCGTGTGGCGCACCTCAATCCTCAGATGTGGTCCGAGCTTATGATCGACGACGCCGATGCGCTCGCCTTCGAGATCGACCATCTTATCGAATCGCTCGGCGCCTACAGCCGCGCCCTTAAGGACCGCGACCAGCGCTATCTGGAGAATCTCCTTGCCGAGGGCGACCGCATCAAGCGCGCGCTCGACGACGAGGCCTCCCACTAGACCACCTATCACGCCAGGTCGAAAGGACCGAAGCTTATGGCGATTACCATCGATATCGACACTGCACGCCCCTACCAAGTGCATGTTGGCACGTTTTTGCTGGAGCAGGCGGGACCGCTCGTTCGCGCCACTGCCGGCGGCACCAAGGCTGTCATCGTGACGGACACCAACGTGGGCCCGCTCTACCAGATGCCCGTTAAGCAGAGCCTGGAGGCGTCAGGCTACGAGGCGAGCATCTGCACCTTCGAGGCCGGCGAGGCCCATAAGCGCGCCGAAACCTATGTTGCCATTTTGGAGTTTGTGGCCGAGCACGAGCTTTCGCGCTCCGACGTGATCGTGGCACTCGGCGGCGGCGTCGTGGGCGACGTGGCGGGCTTTGTGGCCGCCACCTACATGCGCGGCTGCAAGTTTGTGCAGATCCCGACGAGCCTGCTCGCCATGGTGGATTCATCGGTGGGCGGCAAGACGGCCATCGACCTAGCTGCTGGCAAGAACTTGGCCGGCGCCTTTTGGCAGCCGAGCGTGGTTATCGCCGACGTGGGGTGCCTGGCCACCCTTACGCCCGAGCAGTTCGCCGACGGCTGCGGAGAGGTCGTCAAGCACGCCGTGATTGCCGACCCGGAGCTTTTCGCCGAGTTGGAGAAGACCCCGCTCACGCTGGAGCTACTCAACCGCGATGTGGCCCGCGTAGCGCTCATCATCGCCCGCAATATCGACATCAAGCGCGCCGTGGTCGTCGCCGACGAGCGCGAGACCAACCAGCGCAAGCTGCTCAACTTTGGACACAGCGCCGGACACGCCGTCGAAGCCTGCGAGCACTTTGAGCTCGGGCACGGCAACTGCGTGTCGATCGGTATGGGCATCATCACGCGCGCCGCGGCCCTGCACGGCGCCTGCGATGCTGCACTGCCCGGTCGTATTGAGGAGCTCTGCGCCCGCCATGGCCTCAAGACCCGCTGCGACCTAGATGCCGATGCCGTCTTTGCCGAGGCGCTCCACGACAAGAAGCGCGCGGGCGACACCATCGACCTGGTGATTCCGCACGGCATTGGCCGCTGCAGCATCGACCGCACGCCGCTTTCCACTTTCCACGAACTCATTGCCGAGGGCCTCGGCCAGAAGGGAGACGCATCCGCATGCTAGCCCGCATCACCCCGTCCCCGCTTAAGGGCACCGTTCCCGCCATCGCGTCCAAGTCGATGGCGCACCGTCTCATCATCTGCGCTGCGCTTGCCAACGGCGAGACACACGTCGCCTGTAACACCACCTGCGCCGACATCGAGGCTACGGTGCGTTGCCTTACGGCCCTGGGTGCTCGCATCGAGACCGTCGAGGACGGCTTCCAGGTCCACCCCACCATGAAGAGCATTGAATTTGGCCTGCTCAAGGCCCTTGCCGGTGGCACGCTCGACTGCGGCGAGAGCGGCTCCACGCTGCGCTTTATGTTGCCCGTCGCCTGCGCGCTGGGCGCAGAAGCAACTTTTGTGGGTCAGGGACGCTTAGGCGCCCGCCCGCTGTCCCCGCTCTCGGACGAGATCATCGCCGCCGGCTGCGACCTGCAGGGCCTGGGCGGTTTTCCGCTCAAGACGAGCGGACGCATGCGCCCGGGCACTTTCGTGCTGCCGGGCAACGTGAGCTCGCAGTATATCTCCGGCCTGCTGCTGGCAGCCCCGCTGCGTGCAGGTGACCGGCCTCATCGAGAGCCGCCCTTACATCAACCTGACAATCCAGGCCATGAAGGCCTTTGGCGTCGAGGTCAACGTCGAGCGCATTCCGGCCAAGGACGGCCAGCCCGAGGTCACGAACTTCCGCGTGAGCAGCGGCTCGTACCGCACGCCCGGCAGCGTAGCCGTCGAGGGCGACTGGTCCAACGCCGCCTTTTGGCTGTGCGCCGGTGCCATCGGCACCGACCCCATCACCGTCGAGGGCGTGTCGCTGAGC
>CALHJX010000075.1:0-17423 GCA_938033385.1 uncultured Collinsella sp.
CTCGACGGGCTCGGGCGCCACCTCGGTATCGACTGCAGCCTCGACCTCGGCGGGCTCGGGCTCCTCGGCAACCTGTTCCTCGACAGCGTCGGCCGCTTGGGCCTTGGCCTTCATCGCCGCGACAAAACCGGCAGGCATACCATCGAACTCGCACACGCCGGCAAGCGAACGCTCGATGTCCTTGGCGCAGGCCTCGGACATAGCCGCCACATGGCACTCGGCGGCCTTGGCACGCGCCTCGCGCTTGGGATTGGGCTGACCCGTTCGGTTGGACCTGCGGTTACGGTTCCTGTTGTCGACGTCTGCCATACGTGGCCACCTTTCCTGTCGCTGCCGCTATCGGCTTTTTCCCATCCATGATACCCCGCCGCGCACAAAAAAGACGGCCCCGAAGGACCGCCTTTCGCATCGATTTACACGCACGGCAAGCACCGCCGCAATTTGCCACTAGTCGCGACGGCCAAGGATGTTCAGGATGCGCAGGAACACGTTGATAATGTCCACGAACAGATTGGACGCCATGAGCACGGCGTTGGGCAGCGTAGGCGGCACCGTCGTGGCAACATAGGTGTCGTAGCCAATAAAGCCGGCGAACACCACAATCACGATCAGGTCGGTGATGGACTGCGAGACGCCCATGAACATCAGCACGATCTCAACCAGAATAGTGGCGAGCAGAATGCCAAAACCGATGCCATATACGCGCTGGAAAAACTTGGGGAACGTCACGCCCAAGGCGCCAAAGACAAAGGTGATGGCGGCCGTGGCGATAAAAGCGGTGTTGATGGTGGGCAGGTCATAGTTGGCAAGGCCAAACGACGCGGTCAGGCCAAAGGTACTCGCAAAGATTACGTAGCCCACAAGGGACAGGCCCACGGACTGCTTGCTGGCGGCGGCCGACATCATAACCATGCCGACGATGGTCAAAATAAACGAGCCAAAGACCAGCGGCAAGGCGGCGCCGCTCATCATCATGCGCGCAAACGACATGGTGCTCGTAAAGTAGGCGCCGGCGCCCATGGCGCAAAAGCCCAAGAAGATCAGGGCAGACATGGTGAGATTGTACGCGCGCGGCGACATCTCCTTGGCGCGGCTTGCGCCGCTCTCGACGGGGCCGTTCTGATAGCCCTGGATATCGTTCATACTTCGTCCTTTCACAAAGCGCCGTGAAAGACGGCGCAGCAGATGACAAGATTCCTGTCATTGTACCCGAATGCCGTACGTCCTTACCTACGGCGCTCGCCCTCGAGCGTGCGATCAAAGGCCCAGACCCACCAACGCATCACGTGTGCCTGCGAGCCGTCCGCCCGCTCGCGCGTCTGGTCCTCCAGATACAACTCGGTCGCGTGCCCGCCAAAACGCACCCTATAGGTTGCCGTACGGATGCCGTGAACCGTCAGGCCAAACCCAGTGGTCGAGACAATCTCGTCAATCGTAAAGCAACGACCGTCGACCCAGCAGACAGTGACCGGCACGACCTGTCCGCCCGCGAGGATGCGAGCCACGACGTCCACATACTGCTTGTGCACGCGCCGAGTTTTGCCATCTGTCTGTCGATATTCCATGCCTCCTATTATCGAACGCATGTTTGCATGTTGTAAAGCGAACAGACTGTGGTTTTGGAGTGTCGTAGTAATCGCACGTGTCCGCATGGCGTGTTAGCAAAAAGAACACCCGCGGTCAACAGGGCTAATATTCAATTTTAGTGCCAAAAAGTTCACTTCTCCCATCAGAACTCGGTAAAGAAACCCACAGGAGGTGATACGATTTATCATGTTTTTGTAACGTGTCTGCAAACTTCGAGAAAGCCCATATATGGACGTAACGTTCTCAACCTTCCTCGGCCAAATTGTGTCGAACCCAGTCCTTGCCGTCACCGTGATCCTCGCGTTGGGCGCCATCTTCGTCAATGGATGGACCGACGCGCCCAACGCCATCGCGACCTGCGTCACTACGCGTTGCATGCCCGCCCGCGCCGCCATTCTCATGAGCGCCGCATTCAACTTCCTCGGTGTGCTCATCATGACGCACTTTAACGCGAGCGTCGCCAATACCATCTCGCATATCGTCGACTTTGGCGGAAACAGCACCATGGCGCTCGCGTGCCTCTGCGCGGCGCTGTTCTCCATCGTCGTCTACGGCGCCACAGCGTCGCGTTTTGGTATCCCCACCTCGCAAAGCCACAGCCTTATCGCCGGCCTGACCGGTGCCGCTATCGCCCTCGGCGGCGCGAGCAGCGTCAACGTCCACGAGTGGATGAAGGTCATCTACGGCCTGGCGCTCTCCATCGGCCTGGGCTTTGTCATGGGCTGGGTCCTGTGCAAGCTCGTCTCGATTCTTTTCGCCGCCGCCAACAGGCGACGTGCCAATGTCTTCTTTAAATACGCTCAGATCGCGAGCGCTGCGGCCATGAGCTTTATGCACGGCGCGCAGGATGGACAGAAGTTCATCGGCGTGCTCTTTTTAGGCGTGGCCTTTGCCAGCGGCCAGACGAGCGTCGTCGATGCCGGCATCCCCATCTGGATTATGCTGCTGTGCTCGGCCACTATGGGTATCGGCACCAGCGTGGGCGGCGAGCGCATCATCAAGTCCGTCGGCCAGAGCATGGTCAAGCTCGAAAAGTACCAGGGCTTCTCCGCCGACCTGGCGGGCGCCGCAAACCTGCTGCTTGCCACCCTTACCGGCATCCCCGTGTCCTCCACCCACATCAAGACCTGCGCCATCATGGGCGTCGGTGCCGTCAAGCGTCTTTCGGCCATCAACTTCGGTGTCGTCAAGGACATGATGTTCACCTGGTTCTTCACCTTCCCCGCCTGCGGACTCATCAGCTTTGTCATGGCCAAGCTGTTCATGATGTTCCTCTAGTCAAACCGAACGTCCATCCGGACTGCATTACCTCGCCCGCCCATCTTCACCTCGAAAGGACCACCCATGGCAAAGAAACCCGATTCGTTCTACTTTGACAACTACGTCGCCTGCGCCGACCTAGCCGTCCAGGCCGCAGAGCTGCTCACCAAGATTTTTGAGAACTTTGACCCTGCGCAGATCCACGACATGCTCGATAAGATGCATGCGATTGAGCATGCGGCAGACAAGAAGCACCACGAGCTCGAAGACGCCCTGCTCACCGCCTTTATCACCCCGCTTGAGCGCGAGGATCTAGACCTGATGAGCTGCTCGCTCGACACCGTGCTCGACCGCATCGAAGGCGTCGTGCAGCGCGTCTACTTCACCAACATCCAGAGCATCCACCCCGATGCCATCGTCATCGCTCACAAGGTAACCGATGCCTGCCGCGCCATGAAGGACCTTATGGTCGAGCTTCCCAACTACCGCAAGTCCAAAACGCTGCGCGAGCTGGTCATCCAGATCAACACCATCGAGTCCGAGGCCGACGAGCTCTACATCAACGCCATGCGCAACCTGCACGTTAACGGCAAGGACCCGCTCGAGGTCATCGCTTGGCGTGACGTGTACGCCTTCCTGGAGTACTGCGCCGACTGCTGCGAGAATGTGGCCGATGTTGTGGATTCGATTGTCATGAAGAACAGTTAATTGGGGGTACGTGTCCCGGCGGCGAAGGGCCGGCCACGGTTTGCTTTCTCACTCCGGCTGCTTTGCAGAGTCGTTCGAAAGTAAACCGTGGCCGGCCCTTCGCCTTACGTACCACCATTGGGAACTTTGGCTAATAGGCGGAATGCATGGTGGCTTTGGCTGAAAGCGCCTTTGGCATCAGCCATGACTTTGGGCAGCGCTGAGCGTTTGGCTGGATGTTGCTCTGGGTAACCTTTGGTTATCTTTTATTTCGTTATTAAATTGTTGGAGGGCTTGTATGTCTTATTTGGATCTGGCTCGGGGTCGGTATTCTTGTCGTGAATTTCAGGATCGTTCTGTTGAGCAAGCTGTTGTGGATGCCATTGTTGAGGCTGGGCGTATTGCTCCTTCTGCTTGTAATAACCATCCAACCCGTGTGATGGTGTTGGATACGCCTGAGCTTCTGGAGAAGGCTGCTGCTTGTCAGCCTCGGTTTGCTCGTGATGGGTCTATCTTTGGGGCTCCGCTTGTTTTCCTTATTTGCAGCGTTACCGATGATGCCTGGGTGCGCCCGTATGACCAGATGAATTCCAGTGAAATCGATACGTCCATCGTATGTGATCAGATGATGATGGAGGCCACCGAGCAGGGCCTGGGAACGTGCTGGGTATGCCATTTTAAGCCTGAGGTGGCACAAGAGCAGTTCAATCTGTCCAAGGGCGTCTATCCCTATCACATGCTCGTCTGTGGCTATCCCGCCGACCACATCGCCGATCCCGAGCATCGCGAGGCCCGCACCATTCCCCTCTCCGACTTCCTCCTCAAGTAGATTTTTGGGACATGCCTTAAAACCTACCCTTGACCGCTCACCCGTTCGCCGAATTCTGCGCCACTATGTGCAGGGTTCGGTTTTTATGTTACGCACCCCGGCACAGTCATAAAAAAGGACCCGCAAGATGCGGGTCCTTTCTAGGCACTAAATTGTAGGCCGAATGTTAGTCCAGGTCGTCGGCAGCGAAGTTGTCGATCGGGGCGAAGGGATCGGCCACGGGGACAACCGGGTCAGCGCCGGGCAGCGGCTCGGCGGGAACAGTCACCGCAGGAGAAGCGGCAGAACCGACCGGCGTAGAGGCCATCAGATCGGCCGGGAAGGAGTTCTGGGCATCGTCCATAAAGTGCTGGATGAGCTTGAGGTACTCGGCCTTGAACTCCTCACGGGAAGCCTTGAGACGATCGATCTCCTCGAGCTCGGCCTGCTTCTCGGTCAGAGCCTGGCGGATAACCTCGCGGGCCTTGGCGTCAGCCTCGTTGCGGATGCGCTCAGCGTTCTCATTGGCATCGTTGACGATGGTCTCAGCGGTCTGCTGGGCAGCGATCAGGGCAGCGGAAATCTGGCGCTCCTGAGCGGAGAAGTCAGGGGCGGGAGCAGCCACGGGGGCGGCAGGAACGGCCTGGTCGGCGGTATCCTGAGCCTGGGCAAGCTGAGCCTGTGCATCGGCAAGCTGCTGCTCGGTAGCAGTCAGACGACCCTTAAGGTCGACAATCTTAGCGAGCATAGCGTCAACCTCGGAAGACAGCGTCTCCAAGAAGACGTCGACCTCGGCAGGATCGTAGCCACGCTTGGCCTCAGAGAAAGTCTGAGCCTGGATGTCTGCAGGGGTAATAGCCATAACAAGTCTCCTTTTTCATCGCCTCGGCGCTACACGCCCGACGTAAGTTACTAAGTCAGTTCTACACGAGTATACCTATAAGAAGCTGCAGAACCAGCCTCTGCACCAACTGCAACGCAATAATCGCAACGACCGGCGAAAAATCGATACCGCCCATCGGCGGGATGAAACGACGGAACAGGTTAAGCCACGGACCGCACACGCTATCAAGCACCGCAGCAATATCCTGAAGCAAACCACCCTGCTTCATGGGAATCCACGTCATAAAGCAGTAGACGACAATGAGCGTGGAATAGAAGTTGAACAGCGTGTTGACCAGCTGGACGACAGTGTAGATGTTGATGGGAATCTCCTCGTCTTGTCTTTACTTAAGGTAGCCGTCGGCACGAAGCTTCTTGAGATCGGAATCTTTGACCTCGCAACCGGCGGGCAGCACCATGAACACGCGGTCGCCCACCTCCTTGACCGTGGCACCCAGACCGCAGGCAAAGCCGTAAGAGAAGTCCAAGACGCGCTTGGCAACTTCGGTGCGTACGCCCACAAAAATCAGTGCGACAGGCTGCTTGGTGCGAACGCGGCGCACCACGGTCTCCACGTCGTCATAGCTCTCGGGGCGCAGGACATAGGCCGGCAGCTGCGGTGTGGCGTTGATGATATTGCTCGCATAGGCCGAGGCATCGCTCGGTGCAGGCGCGGGCGCAGCGGCGGCACGGGCGCGGGTGTTCTCGGCGTAGCTCGACGGCGTGTCATAGGCACCAGGACGATAACCGCTCGCAACACTGTCCTGCGAGCGCGAAGGCGGGTTATACGTCGTGGCATGGCGAGAGTCATCGCCGACCAGCTGTCCGGAGCGTGTATACACGGCAACCGACTCAGCTTCACCACGGCGCGTCTGACCAAGCAGGCCGTTGCTCGGCTCGTCTTGGGTGTAGAAGCCCTCGCCCGAAGCACCGCTGTAGCCGTTGCCCTGATAGCCATCGTCATAGCCATCATCGTAGCCGTAGTCGTCGTCCTGGCCATAACCCTGGTCGTAACCCTGCTGGCCGCCCAGGTGCATCTTATTTTTAATCTCGTCAAGGAAGCCCATGGTTGTGTCCTCTCGCGGTTTAGTGCAGGCGCCCCGATAATCAGTGCGCACTTCAGAGCCTTATTTTACTGCAAACTCCGGGCTAAATACTACCCTGCCCAGGCGAACGAGCGTAGAGCCCTCCTCAAGGGCAGGCTCAAAGTCCTCGCTCATACCGCAGGAAAGCTCAGGCAGGTTCAAATCGGGATGCGCCGCCTCCAGCTCATCCCTCAGCTCACGAAGCCCCGCAAAGGTGCGGCGTGCCACATCCTTATTCCCCCGGGGCGCCATAGTCATAAGCCCCTGTACGCAAATTCCCTCAAGTTCCGCAAGCTCACCCGCGGCGGCGCGAATCTCATCGGGCGAAAAGCCTCCCTTCGACTCCTCACCACTCACATTGACCTCAATGAGCACACGCTGGGGGCCGGCGAGCTCGCCTGCCTCAATCTTGCGGACAGCACGGCTCGAGATCGCCTGCGCCAGATGCAGCGAACCCACCGAGTGAATCAGCTCGGCTGAGCCCAGCACCGCATTGATCTTATTGGTCTGCAGGTTGCCGATCATATCGAAGCGCACCTCGGGCAGCTCCGGATGCTCCGCCAGACCCGTGAGCTTGCGAACCAGCTCCTGCGGGCGATTCTCGGCAAAATGGCGATACCCCGCCTGGATGGCGGCAACGGTCTCATCGACACCAACGGTCTTGGACACGGCAATGAGGCGCGCGGCGTCGTGGGGACGGCCTGCGCGATCGAGCGCCGCATAAAAACGTTCCAGAATCTGCTCGCGGCGAGCGCGCATCAAGTCCAAATAGTTATCCATTGCTAATCGCCTCCGCTGACAGCCAAACAAGTAGTCCCATGCTAACGCAAGAGCGCGGCCCCGCATGTGCAAGGCCGCGCTCACTTAGGTATTTACAATCTTACGACGAACGGGGTTGCTTACTCCTCGTCGTCCTCGCCATCGTCCTCATCCTCAAGATGATCGAACAGGTAGCGAAGACCCTCGCTGACCTCGTTAGCGGACACCTTGGCAACGTAGCGAGCGTCGACGGCGGGCCTCATGATAACACCCTCGCCCGAAGGCACGCGCATGCTCTCGAGCTCATCCTCATCAGTGCGGGCGATATCGCCGGCATTCATGCGCTGACCAGTCAACAGGAAGGTCAGACGGCAGGCGGCATCGATGGAAATCGAGGCGATGCGATCGAGGTAGCGCGAAACCATGATGGCGCGGCGCAGGTCGTCATAGTTGCTGCCGTCGTCCATAAAGTCGCCCGTATCCATACGGTTAAAGGTGCGGAAGAACTTCTCGTAGGCGGCGTGCACTGGCTCGTCCTCGACGGCCAAGTTGCAAATGATGGACATGTCATTGGTGACGAGCGCAGAAAGCGAAGAGCCCAGCACCTGGTAGACGGCCTCAGCCTCGGCCTCGACCGTGCCGACAAGCTCCTTGGGCAGCGAGATGTCAGCCTTGATCATATGACGCGTGGCGCGGCAGATCTGACGGACCTTATCGGTCATGCGCTGCAGGTTAAAGTCGACGTAGATGATCGTCTGAAGCAGGCGGAAGTCGGAGGCGACCGGTGACTGCGTGGCGATCAGGTTGTAGCAGACGGCCTCCAGGTTGGCGCAGCGCGCGTCAATCGAAAGCGTGCGCTTCTTGGTCTTGGTGGCGAGCTTGCGGTCGTCGGTCACATAGGCCTTCACGGCATCGTGGAGGGCCAGATCGACGGCCTCGTAGATGCTCAGCATCTCGTGGCGGGCCTCGATGAGCTGACGGGAAAACAGTTTGCGCATGGTTCACTCCAATCAGTTGGGTGCGGTCATGCCGCCCGCACAGTGAATACGCACCGGTCCAGGTCCGATCGGCTTGGGACTAGTCGCACCGATCAGCCAAAGCGGCCGGTGATATAGTCTTCCGTCCGCGAGTCCACCGGGCTGGTGAAGATCGCGTCGGTTTGACCATACTCGATGAGTGTGGCGGGCTCGCCGGCAACTTCCTGCAAGAAGAATGCGGTGTAGTCGCTGATACGAGCTGCTTGCTGCATTGAATGCGTGACGATGATGATCGTCATCTCGGGCGCCAGCTCGGCCATCAAATCCTCGACCTTAGAGACGGACGTGGGGTCGATGGCGGAGCAGGGCTCGTCCATCAGAAGGACATCGGGTTGCACCGCAAGCACGCGCGCGATGCACAGACGCTGCTGCTGACCGCCCGAGAGCGCCAAACCATCCTTGTTGAGCTGATTGGATACCTCTTTCCAGAGGTTGGCGCGCTTGAGCGATTCTTCCACGATGTCATCGAGGTCGCTTTTGCTAGTCACGCCCTGCAGACGAGGGCCAAAGGCGACATTCTCGTAGATGGATTTGGGAAACGGGTTGGGCTGCTGAAAGATCATGCCCACGCGACGACGGAGATCGACCGGGTCGACACCCTCGGCATAGATATCGTTGCCGTCGAGCGTCATGGTGCCCTCGATGCGCGTGCCCTCGATCAGGTCGTTCATGCGGTTGATGCAGCGCAAAAACGTCGATTTGCCGCAGCCCGAAGGGCCAATAAACGAGGTGATGGCGTTTTTGGCGATGTTGAGGTCGAGCCCCGTCAGCGCATGAAAGTCACCGTACCAAAAGTTGAAATCCTTGGCCGTAATGGCCGCTTGCTCCAGCGTGGGAGCGGACTGATAAACGGACATGGGACTCCTTAACTAGCGACGCTTGCGCGACAGGAAGCGCGCAAACAGGTTGAAGGCCAGAATGATCACCATCAGCAAGAGCGCGGTGCCGTAGGCTGCGTTCATGTTGATGCCGTCGTTGGCAAGCAGGTACAGGTGAACCGTCATGGGGCGGCCGGAATCGAGCGGCGAAATAGGTAGATTGATGGCCTGCCCCATGGTGTAGAGCACCACCGCGGTCTCGCCAATGGCACGGCCGATGGCGAGGACGATGCCCGTGGCAATACGGCCAAAGGCAGAAGGAAGCACGATCTTGGAGACAACCTGCCACTTGGTGGCGCCCAGACCGTACGCGCCCCAACGGATATAGCGCGGAACGGCGCGAATGGCCTCTTCGGTGGTGCGCATGACGATGGGAAGCATCAAGAGCGCGAGTGCCAGGGCGGCAGAGACCATCGAAAGGCCCAAGCCCATGGCCTCGACAAACAAGGCGTAGCCAAACAGACCCATAACGATGGAGGGCACCGAGGCCAAAGCGTCAGCAGCGTAGCGAATGAGCTCGACGACCTTGCCCTGCTTGGCGTACTCGGCCAGATAGACGGCTGCCAGCACAGCGATCGGCGTGCAGATAAGCATGGCGAGCGCCGTCACATAGACGGTCGAGACGATCGTGGGCCAAATACCGCCCTCGGCGTTGACGCCCTGGGGCCAACCGAAGATAAAGTCGAGCGAGATGTGTGGCAGGCCGTTGATGACCACGTAGGCGATGATAGCGACCAGCACCAGCGTGGTGATGTAGGCAGCGGCACGGAACACGCCAAGCATGATCTTGTTGGACAGGTCCTTGTTGATGCGGCCCTTCTTGCCGTGGGAAAGGGCACGCTTGATGCGCTCGCGCGACGAGGTCGTATCGACCGTCGTGTCAACGGAATCGGACATAGCCTACCCCCTCTTCTTCTTGGAAATCAGACGGACGATGCCCACCAGCGTGGCGGAGATGATAAACAGGACCACACCCATGCCGAACAGCGCCGAGCGGTGCAGACCCGAGGAATAGCTCATGTCGAGCGCAATCTGGCTCGTGAGCGTCGAGATGGGACTCGCAATGCTGTCGGGAATAACCGGGGCGTTACCTACGACCATGAGCACGGCCATGGTCTCGCCGATGGCACGGCCCATACCCAGCACGATGGCATCAACGATACCCAGTTTGGCGGCAGGTAGCACGACCTTATAGATGGTCTGCCACTTGGTGGCGCCCATGGCATACGATGCCTCGCGAATGCCCATGGGAATGGAATTGAGAGCATCGATGGTGAGCGTGGTGATGGTAGGGACGATCATGATGGCGAGCACAAACCACGCCGTCAGCGCACCAAAACCAAGGCCGCCGGTCAGTTGTGCGATAAACGGGCGGATGATGATCATGCCAAAGAAGCCGTAGATGATGGAGGGTATGCCCGCCAGCAGGTCAACGGCGGGGCTGATGAGCTTGCGCACGCGCTTGCTGGCAATCTCGACCAGGTAAACGGCCGTACCCACGCCCAGCGGCACGCCCATGGCGAGCGCACCGACGGTCACCAGACCCGAGCCGGCAAGCAGCGACAAGATGCCGTAGTGGCCCTCGGAAGGCGCCCACGTAAAGCTAAAGAAGTCCGCCAGACCGATGTCAGTAAAGACGGGCAGCGCCGAGTACGTGGTAAAGACAAAAATCAGGATGACGGTAACGACCGCCAAGAACGCGCAGGCAAAGAAGATCCACTGCAGCGCCTTCTCCTTGATATAGGTACTGTGCGATACGAGCGCCAGCTCGCGCTTCTTGGGCGTCTGAACATTCTGCTCAGTCTGGGAGTTTTCCTGTGCTTCCATGCTACTCACTCCCCTTCTCGTCGTTGGTGACGGGAATAAAGCCCGCCTCGCGAATCTGCTTGTCCATCTTTTCGGACGTCACATAGTCGATGTAATCCTGCGCCTGCTGCGAAGGCGCACCCTTCACAAAGAAGTAAAGGTCGCGTGAGATGGGATAGCCGCCGCTCGCGACCGTCTTCTCGGACGCCTCAACATGATTGACCGAGACGGCCTTGACCGAGGTCTTGGCGTTGAGGCTATCGACGAAGCCCAGCGAAATGTAGCCAATGGCACCGCGCGAACGAGATACCACGTCGCGCACCTGGCCCGTGCCCGAAAGAACGGCCGAGCGGCGATCGAACGGGGTGCCGTCCATCACGATGGTGCGGAAGGCCTCACGCGTGCCGGACGCCTCATCTCGATTGATGACCTGGATCCTCAGGTCCTCGCCACCGACTTCTTTCCAGTTGGTGATCTTGCCGGCGTAAATATCGCGGAGCTGCTCGGTCGAGAGGTTATCGACCGGGTTATCGTCGTTCACGATAACCGCGATACCGTCGTGGGCAATGACGATGGGAGTCAGGCCCAGATCCTGTTCGTCGGCATTGAGTCCACGGGAGGAGCTGGCGATATCGGCTGTGCCGGCGCTGACGGCCTCGATGCCAGCGGAAGAACCCAAACCGGAAACGAGCACGTCGATGCCGGTCTCCTCCTTAAAGCCCTCGGCCGCAATCTCGGCGATAGGAAGGCAGGTCGTGGAGCCGGCGACGGTAATGGAAGAGGTAGAAGATCCCGAAGAACAGGCGCACAGCGTAAGCGTAAGCACAGCGGCGCTCAGGACCGATACGATCTTTCTCATAGCATCACGCCGATCGCAGCATGGCGCCCACAGGTGCCGTCCTCGTTACGGTAGGAATAAAAGCGGTCGTTCTGACGCACAGTCGAAAGCTGGGTATCCACGATATTATCCGCGTCGACACCGACATCTACCAGCGCCTCGCGAATGGCAGCGGAAAGATCGAGCATGCGAGAGGCACTCGCATCGATGCAAGAGAACTCGGCGGCAAAGCGATCCATGAGTTCCTGGGATACCTCATATTCGTCACCCAAGATATGGGGGCCGATATAGGCGGAAACGTTGCTCGCATCGCAGCCGGCAGCATCGCAAAGCGCCTGGCACGCCTTGGCAGAAATACGTGCAATCGTGCCCTTCCAACCGGAGTGCACCACGGCAAATCCGCCAGGGGCCACCAGCACCACGGGAACGCAGTCGGCAAAGCAGAGCAGCACGGGCACGTTATGCGCCGTGCAGACGATGGCATCACAGCCCTCGGCAATCTGCTCGCGAACGTCCTCAAGGTCATCGGCGCCGTTCGAGGTCACCGCAACGATATGATCACCATGGACCTGATTGGGAACGAGCAGGTTGTGCTCGCACTCGGCGGCACCCATAGCTTCGAGCGCACGACGACGATTTTCTTGAACAGCAAAGGGGTCATCGCCAACATGCGAGCCCAAGTTGAGTGAGGAGTACGCATCTTCGGAAACGCCACCGGCGCGCTCGGTGAAGGCAAAGCGAACATCGGATGTCGCGCCCTCCACCAACGTAACTCCATCATGGTCGACACGCGAAACGTTGTCCGCACGTGCTGCCATACTAAAGCCTCCTAATAACACAAGTACCGCGGCATCGCCGCTACAGCCCGCGTTTATACGGCTGTCATACTTCTCTAAAAGGATACCTGCTGCGCTGGAGGCAATCGTAAAGGGAACGTAAAGAGATTGGAGGTTCTAGTTTACAAAGTCGAAATAAAAAGGGCGCGTCCATACGGACACGCCCCTGTGCACAACAATGCAAAGAACGACTTAGAAGCTACCGCGCTTCAGGAAGTCGGGAAGCTCGAACTGATCGTTGCCGAAGTTAGGAAGCTCGGTGCCACCGACGTTGCGGGTCGGAGCGGCCTGAGCCGGGCTCGTGGCAGGAGCGGTGCGCTGCGGCTCAGCGGAGGCAGCGGCCTTGCTCTGAGACTGCTGAGCAGCAAAGAGCTCGTCCTGACGGTTGACGTTGGAGTCGGAGAAGCCCGTAGCGATGACGGTGATACGCACCTGATCGCCCAGGGACTCGTCGACAACGGTACCGAAGATGATGTTGGCCTCGGGGTCGACGGCGTTGGCGACAACGTCGGCGGCGTCGCTGATCTCCTGGATGCCCAGGTCCTTGGAACCGGCGATGGAGAGCAGCACGCGCGTGGCGCCATCGATGGAGCTCTCGAGCAGCGGGCTGGAGATGGCCTGCTGGGCAGCGTCGACGGCACGGGTATCCCCAGAAGAGGTACCGATACCCATCATGGCGGTACCGGCCTGCTTCATGATGGTCTTAACATCGGCGAAGTCCAAGTTGATGATACCGGGGACGGTGATGAGGTCGGTGATGCCCTGGGTGCCCTGGGAAAGGACGCCATCGGCAATCGCGAAGGCCTCGAGCATGGTGGTCTTCTTCTCGGCGATGTCGAGCAGCTTATCGTTAGGGATGACGATCATGGTGTCGACGCAATCGGAGAGGGTCTTAATGCCCTCCTCGGCGCTCTTCTTGCGCTTGCGGCCCTCGAAGGTGAAGGGCTTGGTCACGACGGCGACGGTCAGCGCACCGACCTCGTTCATCGCGATATCGGCAACGATGGGAGCAGCGCCGGTACCGGTGCCACCGCCCTCGCCGCAGGTGATGAACACCATGTCAGCGCCAGCGAGCGCCTCGGCAATGTCGTCGCGGGACTCATCGGCAGCCTTGCGGCCAACCTCGGGGTTTGCGCCGGCGCCCAGGCCGCGGGTAAGGTCGGTGCCGATGTGCACCTTGATATCGGCATCAGAGATCGCGAGTGCCTGAGCATCGGTGTTGATGGCAACAAACTCGACGCCGCGGATGCCCTCTTCGATCATTCGATTGACCGCGTTGGTACCGCCGCCGCCGACGCCGACCACCTTAATGACGGCAAGGTAGTTGTTGATCTCTGTCTCGTGCATGTCGGTCCTCCGAACAAAGGTTATAGCCATAGCATGGGTCGACCCCGCGCACATTAACCTTCAGGTTGAAAGTAAATGCAAAGGTAAACCGTATTATGGTTGCACATTATGAACGTATCAGTCAAATAATTGACCGTGAAAACCAAACAAACCAGATAAACGGCGTGGTATGACCCCTCAACAAAGCATCAACCAGCGCTACGAGGTCGGAGCGTTCCTAAATGTATAGTTACCCGGAGAGCGCACATTGATATACGTTACGCCCTCTACCTGCGAAAGCAGCTTGGTGACTACGCGCTCCTTCTTGACGATATCGTTCGAATCACCCAGCGACACCTCAATGCCGTTATTGAGGTTTGCCGAGATGGCTTCGACCGAAGGCGTGGAAATATCCTTGACTTGTCCCAAGAACTCGCTCGAAAAACCACGCACATAATCCAAGCCAGCCTTAACGGCCTTGGAGCTCACCGCCTGGCCGGAAACCGGAGCGACATCCGCCGAGACATCAGTCAACAACACCGCGCCATAGTGCTTAGCGAGCGCCAGCGCGGCATCAATGCCGGTCAGGGTATTTGAGCCCTGCCCCGTCGTGATGACGTTGCCCTGGTCATCCACTTCGACCGACGTCGACAGCGGGGCGATCCAGGTGTCATCATCCCCGATGGCCCAGGCAAGGTCATCGGAGCTGATATAGGCAATCGCGATGACCTTGCGCTCCATAGGCGTAATGATGAGCGTATGTGGGAACTGACGCTGGACATCCACGCCCGAGACCCACGGGTTCTGCTTGAGGTCCTCGGTAATCTGGTCGGGATCGACGTTAAAAAGCGACGTTCCCTCGGGCAAATCGATCAGCTGGATAGCATCGTGCTTCGTCACATGCTCGCTGCCTTGAATCTGAATATCAGTGGCGGTAAACAATCCAGAGTTGATCACCACGACGGCAACGACGACGAGCACGGCCAAGACGGCCAGAACGCCGCCCACGATTTTGCCTTTGCCTGTAACGACAGAAGCGGCGTCTGATGTTTTATTTGCCATCGCCCCAAGTGAAGACAACGGGTTGACGCCTTTTTTACCCGAAGGCTTCTTGGCGGTAGCCGGCACCGATGTCAGCGAGCGCGGTTTCGATGCGCCCAGCGTGCGACCCGGACGCGCCGCCTTAGTTCCCGTCGAGGGCTTAGGAGTTGCCATGGGACGGGCAGGCTTGGCGCCCATAACAGGCTTTGACGTCACCGAGGGACGCGAGGACTTTTTTGCGGCCGGACGATTACCGAGCTGCGAGCCGACAACCGGACGACTGGTCTGTCGAGCATGCCCGACAGACTTAGAGTGCGCGACGGTATTGCGTTGAGGTTTGGCAGGCGCGCCGGAACGCCCTCCGGCGCGGGGGAAGGTGGGTTTCGATGCTCTAGAAGCCGAGGAATTTAACTTCCGGTCTGAGCTCGATGCCATACGCCTCCCTCACCTTTCCGTGCACATGTCTGATAACCGCGGCAACGTCATCGGCCGAGGCAGTTCCGTTATTAACGATAAAATTAGCGTGAACGGGCGAAACTTCCGCACCGCCAATCGAAAAACCCTTTAATCCACAATCCTCGATAAGCTTGCCCACACTCGCATCGGGCGGGTTGCGAAAGACCGACCCGCAGGATGCGCGACCCATGGGCTGCGTACGCTTGCGCCTCGTCAGGTACCGCTCCATGCGCTCGCGAATGTCGGCCTTGGGCGCCGGTTTAAGCTTGAGCACGCACTCGAGGATAATCTCATTGCGGGGAAGGCTACATTCGCGGTAGCCCCAAGTGATCTCGGACCCCGCATAATGCTTGATACCGGATGCCGGGTCAAACGTTACGACATCCTCAACCAGCGAGCCAATCCACTCGGTCCGTGTGCCTGCATTCATAGATATCGCACCGCCAACCGAGCCAGGGATGCCAACGGCAAACTCAAGGCCCGAGAGGCTACGCGACAGGGCATCGTTGACCAGGCGCGCAAACATCACGCCCGCACCGACCGTCAGCGTACAACCGTCATCGGCAACAACCGTGCGCTGAAACTCACGTCCGAGCGAAATGACGGCACCGCGATAACCGCCATCGGCAACCAGCAGATTGGAGCCCTTGCCGATGATGACCCACGGCACCTGTTCGCGATCGAGCACCGCCACGGCGCGGCGGAGGGCATGATAGCTATGGCACGTCACAAAGAGGTCGGCCTTGCCGCCGATACGATAGCTCGTATGACGCGCAAGGCGCTCGTCCTCGATCACATCCGTGTCGATCATGCCCGAGAGCGCCATGACGGCGTTAAACAGACCCATTAGACTTAAGCGTCTTTCTTGGCAGTCAGATACTCGATAAACTCGGGACCGACGGTCGTAACGTCACCAGCACCCATAGTGAGCAGCAGGTCGCCCGCGCCCACCATCTGCTCGAGCTCCTGATTGAGCTCAAGACGGCTGGAGCAGTACACGACCTCCTTGCCAGGATGCTTGGCGCGCACGGTATCGGCGAGCATCTTAGAGGTGACACCCGGAATGGGCATCTCGCCAGCCGAGAACACATCAATCAGCAGCAGTTTATCGGCATTGGCAAATGCATCGGCAAAGTCGTCGCACAGGGCCTGCAGGCGCGAATAGCGGTGCGGCTGGAACACGACGTCGACGTGCTTGTAGCCCAGCGACGAAGCAGCAGCAAGCGTCGCCTTGATCTCGGTGGGGTGATGGCCGTAATCATCGACCACGGTGATGCCATCGATATCGCCCACGTGGGTAAAGCGACGGCGGACGCCCTCAAAGCTCGAGAGCGCCTTGGCGGCGACGTCGATGTCAAGGCCCAGGACATGGGCGACGGTGAGCACCGCCGTGGCGTTGAGCATGTTGTGGCGACCGGGATTGCTCTTGATCTCCACGGCGTGCTCAGTACCGTCCTCAAAGCGAACGATAAAGTCGCTCTGAATGCCCTTGACATCCGGGTGCATGCAGACGATGTCGTTGCTCTCGGCAAAGCCGTAGGAAAGCACGTGACGACCCGTCGACTTGGCGAGCTCGACCAGATGCGGGTCCTCACCGCAGACGATGACGGTGCCGTCCTCGCCCACCAGGCTCATGAATTTGGCGAAAGTTGCCTCGATCTCCTCGATACCCGAGTAGTGATCGAGGTGGTCGGCTTCGACGTTGGTCACAATGACTACGTTGGGGTTCAGGAACAGGAAGGAGCTATCGGACTCGTCGGCTTCGGCGACAAAGTAGTCGCCCGAGCCGTTCTTGCCGTTCGTGTCATAGCCCTCGACGATGCCACCGATCAGGAAGCTCGGATCCAGACCCATGCGGTCGAGCATGGTGGCGCACATCGAAGACGTGGTGGTCTTGCCATGCGTGCCGGCAACAGCAACGGTGGTGTAGCCGTGGCCCAAAGCAGAGAGCATCTTGGCACGGGGCCACACGGGAATACCAAGCTCGCGAGCGCGCACGAGTTCAGGGTTGGACTCCGGAATAGCGGTGGAGACAACAACCACGTCGGGCTTGACCTCGTCGATCGTGGCGGCCTCATGGCCCACATGCACCTTCACACCAGCGCGGGTAAGCTGGCGGATATAACGTGACGTCTTA
>CALHJX010000076.1:0-7921 GCA_938033385.1 uncultured Collinsella sp.
ACGACCGATCAGGCTGATGACCTCGCTTTCGGCAAACACCGTGCACATGCTGCTGATCTTGGTGGGCTCGCCGGAACGCGCCAGGTCGGCCATCTGCTGCTGGGAAATGCCTAGGCGGTCGGCCATGATCTCCAGAAAGCGCCCCGTGCCGGCGGCGCACTTATCGTTCATGGCAAACTTGGCCACGCGGCCACTTTTAAGCTGGATGACCTTGGTGTCCTGACCGCCCACGTCGATCACGGTGCCGTGGTCGCCAAACAGGCGCACGGCACCGGTGCCGTGGCAGGTGATCTCAGTCACGACCTTGTGCGCATAGGGCACGGCGACACGGCCGTAGCCAGTCGCGATCACGCGCACGTCGTCGGCTGTCACGTCATAGCCGGCCGCTACCAGTGCCTCGCGCAGCCGCTCGGAAGCATCGACCGAGGAGAACCCGGTTGGCTGCACGCACGTCCACGCCACCGAACCCTCCCCGTCGACCACAGCGGCCTTAGCCGCCGTAGACCCGATATCGATCCCGATCCCTATCATGGCTCTCTCCCAATCTAAACATCAAAGACAGCGGCGCGTTCAGGCGCCTTAGCTCTAGGTTTCTCAGGTGCCGGAGATTGCCCCGAAAGAGGAGCGCAGCGTACTTTGGGTACGCAAGCGACGGTTTGAGGAGCAAGATCCGGTGCCTGAGGAAGCTAGAGGGTTTCGATGAAGGCGGCGATGCGGGTCTCGATCTGACCCATGTCGCCGTTGCTGTAGTCGGTCTCGATCTTCATGTACGGAATACCCGCGCCCTCGACAGCCTCCTGCATGCGGGCACTCTCCACGTTAAAGGTGTGGCAGGCCTGGAGCACGTTTTCGACCACGCCATCAACGTGATACTTCTCGCACATGGCCAGCGTATTTTCCATACGACCGTCGTTGGGCGTCATGACCGAGCAGTTGATATCCAGGTAGCGGTCGGCGATGGCGCGCAGGATGTCAGGAGCCTCCGGGTCGATCATCATGGCGGCCGTACGCTCGCCCGAGCAGTCGTCCATGCACACGACCACACCGCCGTTGGACTCGATGGTGCGACCGATCTTGTTGATTCCGCCGCCCACCGGGCAGCCGGTAATCAGAATGCGCTTGGCATCCGCCGCGACCGGGCGCTCGCCCGCGTCGTAGGCCTCGCGCAGCTTGGCAACCTTTTGCTCCAGCTGCTGCGTATAGGCCTCGATATCAAAGCTAAACGTACCGGCAAACATGGTACTCATCAGGTCGACGCCGCTCATGGCCGCCGGCTGGTTGGCCTGCAGCGCAAACATGTCGAGCTGGGCTGCACGCAAGCGGTTGCGACGACGGACGGCAGCGCGCAGGTCATCGTCGGTAATCGTGATGCCGTAGAAGCCCTCGAGCTCCTCCTTGAGCAGGCGGCACTCCTCGTACCAGCCTTCACGCTCGTAGGCACGATCGCGACCCTGCGGAAGATGCAGAATGTGCGTGCGCTTGAGCTCGTTGAGCAGCTCGTACATCTTCTTCTTGCCGTCGCAGGTGGTCTCGCCGATGATCATGTCGCTAAAGTACGTAAACGGGCACTTTTGCGAATAGGCAAAACCGTACGTCGACTTGATGAGCGGGCACAGATTTGCCGGCAGCACCTTCTCGGCCTCGGGAATCACCTCGTCGGACGTGCCGCACAGCGCCACGCTCGAGGCGCCCGCGGCATCAATAATCTCGAGCGGCGTATAGCTGCACAAAAAGCCGACCAGGCGATTACCCGCCTGCTTGTAATCCTTGACGCGAATAAACGCCGCCTTGCGTTGCTCGTTGAACTCCTCAAACGTGCGCGGCAACGGCGTTTGTTCGATTTCCTCCATGTGATTCTCCCCTCTTTGAAAATCTAAAATGACTTAGCCCCGGGCTCGCGAAGAGCGATTAGAGCTGCCTTGGATCGAGCGCCTGCTGGAGCGTGTCTCCCAACACGTTGAAGCAGAGCACCGTAAGCAAGATAAAGAGCCCCGGCACGAGCGCGAGCACGGGACTGTAGAGAATGTACTGCTGAGCCCCCTGGAGCATGGAGCCCCACGAAGCCATGGGCAGCTGAACACCATAGCCCAAAAACGAGAGTGCGCTCTCATCGAGGATCGCGTTAGCCACCGCAAGGCTCGCGGCAACGATCACCTGAGGCAACAGGTTGGGCATGATGTAGCGCAGGATGATGCGCGCATGCCCCGCACCGAGTGCTCGCGCGGCATCCACGAAGTCGCGCTGCTTGAGCGTGAGCGTCTGCGCGCGGGTAACGCGCGCAACCGAGGTCCACGAGAAAAAGGCGAGCATAAACACCAGCGTCACGAGGTTGCGCGGTGCAAAGGCGTAGACCACGATGATAAACAGCAGGCTGGGAACTGAGAGGAACACGTCGACGATGCGCATCAGCACCGCATCGACCTTTCCGCCCGCGTACCCGGCAACAGATCCCACCAGGCACCCGATCACCACGGCCACGGCCATGGCGGCAAAGCCCACCAAAAGCGACACACGCCCGCCGTACAGGGCGCGGGTAAACGTATCGCGACCCAGGTCATCGGTTCCCAACAGATGCTCGGCGCAGGGGCCCATCAGCTTGTCGGGCGAGAGCGCGTCGGGATCGTAGGGAGAGAGCGGTGCCAGCAGCGCGCCCAACACGATCACGCAGAGGATGACGGCGCAAACCGGGGCCAAGCGGTTCTTGGCCATGTGCTTGAAGAGTCCGGCCCTATTCATCGGAACCTCCGTCCAGGCGAATGCGCGGATCGACAACGGCGTAGAGAACATCAGCAAGCAGGTTTCCGATCAAAAGGAGGCACGAGGCGAGCATCGTGATGCCCATGATCATGGTGTAGTCGCGGTTGTTGACGGCATCCATGCAGAGCACGCCCAGCCCGGGCCAGCCAAATACGCTCTCCACGATAAAAGAGCCCGTGACGAGCGTGCCAAAGTTCATACCCACCATGGTGATGAGCGGCAGGATCGAGTTGCGCAGCACATGGTGCGTGAGCACACGGCGGCGCGGGGTTCCCTGGGCCACGGCAACGGTGACGTACTCCTCGCGCATCTGCGAGATCACGCCCGCACGCAGGTAGCGCACAAAGGTGGCTGTGTTTCCCACCGAGAGCACGATCACGGGAAGGATAGCGTGGCGCGCCACATCGACGGGGTCGTTGACGCCGATGGTGCGCATGCCCGAGCTCGGCAGCACGCCCAGCACGAGCGCGAACAGGATGATCAGCATGATGCCAAACCAAAACGGGGGCACCGAGATGCCGATATAGGTCAAAAGGCTGATCACGTTATCGGGCAGCCGGTTTCTAAAATAGCCCGCGAGCAGACCCAACGGAATCGCGAGAGCCACCGAGAGAACGAGCGCGGCACCCATGAGCCCCACGGTGTTGGGCAGCCTGCTCAGGATCTGGTCCCTGACGGGCTGATGGTTGCTCGTGGAGAGACCCCAATCGCCCTGGAGCATCTTTCCCGCCCAGCTCACATAACGCTCGGCGATATTGCCCGAGAGACCCAACGAGTCCCTCATCGACTCCAACTGCTCATCGGAGAGCTTATGCGATGAGACCGAGGGGGACGTGTAAAGGTAGAGCGGGTCGCCCGGTGCAAAGTAGACGATCGAGAAGGCGAACATCGACACCAGGACAAAGACGAGCGCTGTCTGGGAGAGGCGTTTGAGCAGATACGATCTCATGGGTTCCTTTCATGCGCAAGGGGCACGGACGGCAAACGGCGCCCGCGCCCCCATCGAGCCCTATATGGGCCGCAACCATATGAGGCTAATCGAACTTGATCTCGGTGTAGTCCTCGAAGATCGGCGTGGTCTGGCACGTATCGACGCCCTTGAGGTTGGAAGGCGCGGCAAAGCAGTAGTTGGGGTAGGCGATCGGGAAAACGAGGTTGGCATCGTGGGCCTTCTGCTGAAGGTCGGCGTAGGTCTCCTCACGCTGCTTCTCGTCAACGGTACCGCGACCCTGGATAAAGAGGTCGAGGACCTCCTGCGGGGTATCCACGTTGATGCCCCAGGTGCCGTCGTACATGCCAACGACCACGTCGTCGGGATCGCCCGCGGAGGCGTAGCCGTTGAGATAGAGCTCATAGTCGGCCTGATCGGTAAAGACGATGTCGAAGAAGCCGTTGGACTCCACGCCTTGGACGTCGACCGTCACGTCGATGGTCTTGAGCTGCTGCTGGATAACCTGAGCGGTCTCCTTCATGTAGGCACGGTCGGCGTTGAAGTAGAGCTTGACGGTCTTCCCCGCAAGACCGGAGCTCTCGGCGAGCTTCTTGGCCTTGTCCACGTCCTGTTTATACGCCTTGACGGAATCGCTGTGGTAGAGCGTGCGGTTGGAAAAGATGGAGTTGGCCACCACGGCGAGGTTCTCGCCGTAAACCGTGTCGACGATCTCCTGAACGTCGAGCGCGGCAAAGACGGCCGCCACGGCGTCCTTATCGCTCCAGGTCTCGCAGTACTTGTTCCAGGCAAGGTAGTTGACGCGGCCCTCGGGGATGGAGGTGAGCGTCACATCGCTGCTGTCGCGGTACTCCTTGGCCACCGTCTCGGTGGTAACGGGCAGCAAGTTGACTTCGCCGTTTTTGAAGGCAACCTGCTGAGCGCTAGCATCGCCGATCACCTTGAAGGTGAGCGTCTTGATGCTCGGGGCGCCCTTGTAGTAATCCTCGAAGGCCTCGAGAACGAGTGACTCGCCGTCCTTGAACTCCTTGAGTTTGTAGGGGCCGGAGCCTATATCGGTGAGGTTAGCCTTGGCGGACTTGATATCGGTGTTGCCGTCAAAGGCGTGCTTGGGGATCAGCACCAGGTGGCCCAAAATCTCAAAGTATGAGGCGGAGACCACGGGAAGGGTGATCTTGACGGTCAGGTCGTCGACCTTCTCGTAGGTAACAGGATCCTCGCCCACAAAGACGCAGTTGGTGTAGCCGGCACCGTTGTCGGTCTCGGCGTTGCAGTCGAGCGTGAAGATCACGTCGTCGGCGGTGATGGCCTCGCCATCATGCCATTTGAGGCCGTCACGCAGCTTGAGCGTGTAGGTCTGTCCGTCGTCGGTGTCACAGCTCTCGGCAAGGTAGTAGCGCGTGTCGCCGTTATCGACGACATAGAGCTCGGTGGTAAAGCCCTTGAGCTCTAGGAAGCCCTCGGCCATGCTCTCAAGATCGCGGTTGAGCGAGGTCACCGTGGCGGAGACGGGAATCACGAGACCATCGGTCGCGCTCGCGTTACCCGCGGCGCTGCCGCTCGCAGAATTGGAGCCGCCGCAGCCCGTAAGGCCCAGTCCCGCCAGCACGCCTAGGGCTCCGGCGCCGGTCAGAAAGCTGCGACGGGAGATGCCCGCCTTGAAAAGGTCGTTGTTCATCGAAATCCTCTCTTGTTGAACAAACGTGCAGAAAACTATGCTCAGCCGACAGGCACCCTGCGGCACATCCGGGCACCCGTCGGCTCAGGACAACATAGTTCGAAGTCCTACCACGAAGGTAGGTAGGGCCTAAACCTAAATGGTTTCCAGAAACGCCTCAATACGGGTCTGGAGCTGACCGGCATCCTCGCCGGCGTAGTCGGTCGTGATGTGCATAAACGGAATGCCGGCCTCCTCGGCAGCCTTCTCCACGGCAAACGACTCCATCTCGTAGAGCGTGCAGAACTGCAGGGCCACGTCGACGATGCCGTCGGCATGCAAGTCCTTGGCCATCTGGACAATGTCCTTCATACGCTGATCGTTGGGCGTAAAGACGGCGCAGTTGATCTTAAAGTAGCGCTCGGCGATGGCGTCGAGCATCTCGTCGACCGTCTCGCCGGACTCGTCGACCAGATCCTTGTAGTAGCGCGAGCCCGTGCAGGACTCCTCGCCCACCACGACGCCGCCGGCCTTCTCGATGAGGTTGAATAGCTTCCAGTTGGGCACGGCCATGGGCGTGCCGGTGTACAGGATGCGCTTGGTCCCCTTGGGCGCCACGCCCTCGCCGGCCTCGACACGCTGCTCGCACTCGGCGGCCATCTCGTTGATGGCTCCGGTCAGACGCGGCGTGTCGTCCATAAAGGCGGCCTGAACGGTCAGCAGGCTGTCGAGACCGCTGATAGGCGCCGGGTCGGCAGCGCGCGTGGCAGCGAGGCGCTGCAGGGCGCGACGCTTCTCATTGACGGCGTGGATGGCGGCCTTCAGACGCTCAGGCGTAATCGAGACGCCGCACTCTTCCTCGATCTTGGCAGCGAGCTTCTTGACCTCGGCCTTCCAGGTCACGAGCGTCGAATCGTCGTGCACGTTGGGGATATCCATGACGTACATGTTCTTTTGCGTGGCAAAGAACTCGTAGGCTTTCTTCTTGCCATCGCAGGTGTTCTCGCCTACCACCAGGTCACTCGACTCAATGTAGGGGCAGACCTCGCCCAGCTTAAAGCCGGCAAAGCTCTTGATAAGCGGGCAGGTGTTGCGCGGCAGGTGCTCCTCGACCTTATCGGTTGCCCAATCGGCACCCGAGCACAGGCCCACGGGAATGCCGTCACAGGCAAGCACGATCTCCTCGGGCACGTACACGCAGAACGAGCCGACGATCTTGGTGGCCTCGCCGGCCTCCTTCTTGTCGAGCATCTCTTTAATACGGCCGCTGTGGATGTTGGTGGCGACAAAATCCAGGTAGGACGTGGACTTGGGGCGATTGTTCTGCGTCAGGAACATATCGCCGTACATCTGGCCCACGGCGCCCAGCAGCATGTCGTGGTCGGCAAGATTCATGCCGAGGCTCTCCCACATCGGATGGAAATCGAATTCTTCAGCCATGACGGTTCCCCTCTCGAACCAAAAATGAATAGCTACGGTATTTCTGCACGGTGGGTGGCGAAAACCCAGCCGTGCTCAAACCCGGAATTTTGGGGAACCCGCTTTGCGGTCGATTATTTAGTTGTACGTCGTCTCTCCCGGAGCCGTGAACATACCTGCTCATATGCGGCTCCGAGCCATATACAGGGCGCGCGCGGCAACGCGACGCGAATATGTCATCTGCAGCACCGGCGCACCCTCCTTTTCTCGTCGAAGGTAACTATATCAACGGATGTCGTCCAGACGAACACCGCCGACATGCGTACGACAGCGTCGGGATGTGAGCATCTCACTATCTGATAATTAATTATCAGACTGATAAGGTTTAGTCATGTAGAAATCGGCGAACGGCGAAGTGAAAACAAAGCGGTCGAGGACTACCTCCTCGACCGCATCGCCCCCGCATTATCGGCAAACGAGATGAATCCTGCTTGCATCAAAATGCATGCGCAGAGTCTCACCCGCCTGCGGCAGCTCTTCCACGGGTACACTCACCTTATTCACCTTCCACTGCAGACGCGTGGGCGCATCAGCACGCGGCACGTCCAGCAGCACCAGCCGCTCAAAGCGCGAATCGCTCACACGGGCCACGTGCAAATCGTAGCTGTTGCGACCGCGCTCCGCGCGATTGTCAACATGGAAGTAGCTCGCACGAATACCCAGGTACGCAACGTCATCGGGAACCTCGCGACCTACGTTAAAGGTCATACCCCAATCAAGGGCTTCAACTTCCTGAGGCCCAATCTTGCGCGCCCGGCTTGTGTTCTTGCAGCCCGTCAGGCGCAGTGCCGCCAGCGTCTGCGGACGGCGGACCACGTCCTCGACGGAGCCGATCTCCTCAACATGCCCGTCGTGCACCACGCAGACACGCTGGCACAGGCGGCACGCTTCGTCGATATCGTGGCTCACGTAGAGCACGGTGCGGTTGCACACATCGAACAGGTCGAGCATGTTCTGCTCGAGCGCGCTCTTAAGATAGGAATCGAGCGCGCTCATGGGCTCGTCGAACATAAAGATGCCCGGGTGCGCCGCCACCATGCGCGCGAGCGCCACGCGCTGCTGCTGGCCGCCCGAGAGGC
>CALHJX010000077.1:0-2166 GCA_938033385.1 uncultured Collinsella sp.
CGGCCGATGCCGCGCCGAGCATGCCGCGTCCGTCGCTCAGTCGTCGCCTTGCCGGTAAGCGCATGAGCCGTCCGGTGCCAAGCGTGTCGCTCAGCCGCCGCGACCTACGCTTCTTTAACGCCTTCCCGCGTTTGCGCATCAATCGCTACGAGGGCGTCATCCGAGCTACCGACCTCCGCGACCGAGCCCGCGAGCTGTTCCGCCACTAGCCGGGACGGGCGCGCTCACGGCTTCCTTGCTCGCGTATTTCCCGTTCGTTTCGCGACCGTTGCCGCGCCGTTTCCAAGATTGCGGCACCGTTGGAGATGGCACGATCTGGATCGAGCCGGTCGAGGAGGTTATCCGCATCCGTACCGGCGAACACGGCCCCGCCGCGGTGTAGGATAATCTTTCGCCTGACGGGCGTGCCTCTCTTGGGGCGCGCCCGTTCTCGTCTACAATATCGTGCAGACGAAGGAGAGGCATGCCCATGATCAAGATGTTTGCGAGTGACTTAGACGGAACGCTGCTGAACGCCCTGCACGAGGCAGATGGGACCATCCGCCGTGCCATTCGCGAGCTGACCGAGGCTGGCCTGCATGTGGTTCCCGCGACCGGACGCTCGACGCTGCCGATCGGCGAACATGGCTTTACAGGTCTGGCACTCGACGCCTGCTGCTCCAACGGATCCATCGTGCGTGACAGCCATGGTGAGGTGCTCAAGACCTGGACCATCGACCCGCAGGTTACCGAGGAGCTGCTCAAGGCGTTCCCGGACATTTGCTTCGACTGCTCCACGCCCGACGGCATGTTCTCGAGCGGTTCGTTCGAGATGCACCAGGCGGGTTTTAAGAAGGACAGCCCTATCAAGCGCATCGTGATGCGCGGCATGCGTGCACGTGGCGGGTATCACGAGGAACAGTATTTCGACCAGTCGATCGGTGACATCCTGCGCCACGATGTGTGCAAGATCAACTGTCGCGTGACCTCGCCCGAGCTGGAGCGCGACCTTAAGGCGTATTTGGCCGAGCGTTCGGACCGCGTGGTCAACGCGCCGTTTGATCCGGTGATGTTCGAGATCACGGACGTGGCGTGCAACAAGGGCGAGAGTGTGGCCTGGCTGGCGGGTTACTACGGTATTGCCGAGGACGAGGTCGCGGTTTACGGCGACGGCGGCAACGACATCGCCATGCTCAAGCGTTTCCGCCACAGCTACGCGACCAAAAACGCAAGCGATGCCGCCAAGGCCGCCGCGAGCGCGACCATCGGCAGCTGCATGGTCCACGCCGTCCCCAAACACATGCTCGCCACCATGCACAAGCAAAACTCCCGCACCGTCATCGAATAATGTGACAAAGGGACAGCCCCTTTGTCACATCCAAAATATTGCCTTTACGTGTTGATACACACGGTGTGCAATAATACTCGCACTGTGCAATAGCGCGCAGACTGAGTAACAAGGAGGACGCTTGTCCCAGCTCGAGAAATGTGATCGCCGGTCCCTTCGCTCGCAGCGTGCCCTACGCCAAGCACTTGCCAGCGAGCTTGCCGAAAGCGGCGACCTTTCGCACATTAATGTCGCGTCGCTCACCGAGCGCGCTGGCCTTACGCGCCGCACGTTCTATTCGCACTACCGCGATATTCCCGACTTTATCAATCAAATCGAGGACGGCTTGCTGGCCGAGATCCGCGAGCGCATTGAGCTCATCACCGCAGCTCAGTTGCCCGATCTCTATCACAACATCGATGAGCTCGAGCCGGCGCCCGGTTCGGTTGAGTTGCTGCGCTACCTTGCGGCCAACCGCGATTTAATCGGATCGCTGCTGGGCCCGGGCGGCGACCAGGCTTTCATTAAGAAGATTATCGACACCGCGCGTGAGGCCGTGGTGCCTCGTGCACAGACGGGCATTTTGGGCTTGGCGCTGGGCACGTTCTTTGACTACTACGTTACCTACGTCGTGAGCGCCGAGGTCGGCATGATTCAGCGCTGGTTTGAGCACGGCCTCACCGAATCGCCCGAGGCCATGGCACGCATTATGACGGTTATCGCCTTTGTGCGTCCCGGCGACCTATATGGTCAACCCATCGATATCAACGTGCCGGAATACGGCATGAAGCTATTGAACTTGCAGCTCGAGGACGCGGTCGACCCCGCCGCAACCATCGAGTCCAACAACTAAGAGGAGA
>CALHJX010000078.1:0-1382 GCA_938033385.1 uncultured Collinsella sp.
GTCCCGTGTCAACGTCGCCGCAGGCAAGGTAGCCACTGCCGGGCCCCACCACATGGACGCCGCGGTCGCGCAGCGTGGCCATATTGGCCTGCGTCGCCGGCGCCTTCCACATGCCATTGTTCATGGCCGGCGCGATCACAATGGGTCGCGGCGTGGCGAGCAGCGTCGTGGAGATGAGGTCATCGGCGATTCCGTTGGCCATCTTGGCGATGATATTGGCCGTCGCGGGCGCCACGACCACCAGGTCGGGCTCCTGCGCCAGCGAGATATGGTGGATGGGGTCGGAGGGATCGTCGAACAGACCTACCGCGACCGGCTCATTGGTGAGCGCGCGGAAGGTGAGCGGGCCCACAAACTCCGTAGCATGCTCGCTCATAACGACCTTGACGCGTGCGCCGCGCTTTTGCAGCAGGCGCACGATATTGCACGACTTATAGGCGGCGATCCCGCCGGTAATGCCCAGCAGGATCGTTTTTCCCTCAAGTTGCATTGAATTGTTGGGTGCCGCCGTCATCATTTAAGCTTCCTTGCTGGGGAGCACGAGCAGGCGGTGGCAATACGGGCAGTGCGTAATCTCACTACCGTCGTGGTTTAGGTCGCTCATGGACGATGCCTGCAGCGCGGTATGGCAGACCGTGGGGATGTTGCCCTGAATGGTCTCGACGGCCAGGCCGCGGAACTGCTTGAGCAGGCGCTCGTAATCGGTGAGCACGTCAGTCGGCAGCGTGGCAGCCAGCGCGGTGCGCTCCTTGGTGGCGGCGTCAATTTGAGCCTGGAGGTCGGCAGCCTTAGCACGAGCGGCCTTGGTATCTGCCTTCACGCCCTCCTCGAACTTAGCGATAATGGCCTGCGCGCGAGCCTCGCGGTCGAGCGCCTCCTTATGGGCGACAACGACATCCTTGCGGGTGTGCTCGATCTTGTCCAGTCGCTTCGCCAGGGTGGCAAGCTCATTCTCCAGGTCCTGCACCTCGCGGTAATCAGAGCCGTCGACGTGACGCTTCTTTGCAGCCTCGATGGCGTTGTTGGTCTGGATCTCGGTGGTGTTGAGGTCGTCGAGCTCAATGTCCAGGTCCTTGCGCTGGGCGTAGAGCTTGGTCATCTCGGCCTTGAGCTTCACATAGGTCTTGCGCTTAGAAGCGAGCTCCTTGAGCTCCGGCATATTGGCAAGTTCGCTCTTGTTGCGGGCGAGCTCCAAATCGATCTGTTGCAGCTTGAGTAGCGTAGCGCCGGCGCTCATAAGTTCTCTCCTTTTGTCACAGTCCACCATTGGCAAGGGTTCAGTATTTTAATCGTATGGCGGGGGTCGACCCCGGCGTCAACTGCAGAGTTCATCAAGATATCCACGAACGGCTCCTCGGAGCGGTCGTGGCCGAGCAAGATCA
>CALHJX010000079.1:0-3074 GCA_938033385.1 uncultured Collinsella sp.
CGGGCAAGGAAGAGGTGCCGCCACCGATGACGCGCAGCAATCTCGACCGCTGGGAGGATTGCGGAGAAGCCCCGCAGGGCACGTCCTTAGCGCAGCTAAGGTCTAACGTGCTAGACTTTAGTCGGCTAAAATCTCACGCAAGGCGGTTCCGACATGGCACACATAGCGAAGTACAAGGCTCCATCGGTCGGGCACATGCTCGCCCACTACAGGCGCGACGCGTCCAGCCTGGAGCGCGACAACATCGACCCCGAGCGCATCAAGAACGACTTGGTTGTCGGTCACTACACCAACAAGGACGGCAAGCTCGTTGTGGGGCGCGTGGAGCCGCGCGAGGGCGAGCCGAACTGGGGCACGGTGGAGAGCCGCATCGAGCGCGTGAACGAGGCCCAGAAGGCGGCTGGGAAGCGCGCAACGCGCAAGGACGCGGTGGTTATGGCTGACGTTGTTGTGACGCTTCCCGACAATGTGCGCAAGGGCGATGAGGACAGGTTCTTCCGGCTCACGTACTGGTACCTGTCGAAGAAGTTCGGTATCGACAACATGATGGGCGGATACGTCCACAAGGACGAGGTGCTCAAGGACGGCACGCCCGCCCGCGATCACATGCACGTGCCGTTCACGCCCATTCTCGATGGGCGTTTCAACTACAAGAAAATGTGCCCGCGCTCGTTCTACCAGTCGATGCACAAGGAGCTTGGGGACTATCTGGAAAGGCGTCTGGGCTACCGCCCAGAGGTCGAGCTTGGCGAGGAGACGCGGGCGCAGCGCGTGTACACCGACAAGTCCGTGGACATCGACAAGGTGCGCGGTGCGGTCGATAGGGCGGTCGTGCGACCTGCCGAGGACGAAGCGGCGCGAATCGTCGCGGCGGCAAAGGAGGAAGCCGCCGCTTTACTAAACGATGCCGAGATGCGCAAGGCAGAGCTCGTGACCGAGATTGCCGACAAGGAAGGTGACCTAGCCGAGCTGGACAGCCAGCTCGAGGACGTGCGCATGGACATTGCGGGCGAAGAAGACCGATTGGAGTGCCTTCGGCAAAGAGCGGACGGGGTTGCGCGAGACGTTGCAGAGCTTCGCCCCATCGCTGCCGATGTTCGGGGCTGGGAAGCTGCGGGAAAAGCTGAGCGCGGCGCAATCCTCGATAACATCGTTGTTAAGTGCGATGGACTCGCGAGCCGCATCAGAGCAGGAGTTGCGGGAATGCGAATCAAAGTGGAAGAGCTTAGAAGCCGAATATCGCGCCCGCTCGAATATCTGATGCGCAGGGAACAGCCAAGGCAACAGAGCCTTAATGACGTGCTGCGCGATGCGCAGCGGGCGGCGGATGCGTGGAACCGCGACCACGCTGCACCGCAGAGGACGTATCGCGGGCGGGCTAGATGATGTGTTATAGTAGTACCTGTAATACACGACAAGGAGGTGCGACATGGCTACCGCGGTCACATCAATGAGGATTCCAACCGAGTTGAACGAGCGCTACAGCCGTCTTGCGAAGGAGACTGGCAGGTCGAGGAGCTTCTACGTTAACGAAGCCCTGCAAGAAGCTATCGACCGTTTCGAGTACGAGTACGGGATTCTCAAGGATATCGAGGACTATCGTGCTGGCAGGCTTGAGACCTACAGCATCGACGAGGTAAGGGCGCACTGTGGCCTGGCGAATTGATTTCACGAGGAACGCCGACAAGGCGATGCGCAAGCTCGATAAGGGCGTTGCCGCGCGGGTGTTTGACGAGCTTGACGAGATAGCGAAGCTCGAAGACCCAAGAAGCAGGGGCAAGGCATTGACGGGAAACTTGGCAGGCGTGTGGCGATACAGGGTCGGTGACTACCGAATCCTGTGCGACATCAATGACGGCAGGCTCGTCATTCTCGTGGTCGATGTTGCGCATAGACGCGAGGTTTACAAGCGCAGATAAAAAAAAGAAAAGCCCCAGCAAGCTTGGCGGCAGCAGGGGCATTCGAGACAAGGAGATTATAGCATGGCGGCAAACGCTGGCGAGACGAAGGTGAAGCTCTGGGAGGGCATCTGCTACCCAGAGAACATGCGCGATGACTGGCAGGACGAGATAGACGACATTCTTCAAGTGCCTTTCGCTTATGCGGTTCACGACATAGACCATGACCAGAAGAGCAAGCAGCGCAAGACGCATGCGCACGTCATTGTTGTCTGGGGCGGCAACACGACACGCAAGGCAATCATCAACGTCTTGAACCGATTGAGCGCGGACGGCAAGAAGTGCTGTTCGTCAGCCGAGCCAATCAACAACATCAGGCATGCGTATGACTATCTGATTCACGACACGGCTTCCTGTCGCAAGAAGGGCAAGGAGCTGTATCCGGTCGAAGCACGCATCGAGGGAAACAACTTCGACATTGGTCAGCTCGAACAGCTCTCGACTAAGGACAAGCAGGACATGCTCTTCGAGTTGGTCGGCTTCATCATGTGCGAGAGGTTCGAGACCATCAACGATTTCACGGCTGCGGCGCTGAGGGAGTTTCCCGAGCAGTACCGCGAAATCATCGTGGGGTACAACTCGATTCTCGAGCGCTATTGTCGCGGGAACTATCTGAACGCCGAACGTAAGCGCAAGTGCGTGGAACAGTCAGGTGCCAAAGAGTAGTCGGGTCAATGCAGCAATGCGTGACTACGGGGCGGCGTGGTCTGCGCTCGCGCAGATCTAAGCCGACTCGTTCACGGATTGCGGAATTGACGCGACGGCCAACCGAATAGACCAGACTTGATTAAGGGTCGATGGACGCTCTGCTCCATCGACCCTTTCCTTGCCCTCGTCCCAACAACGGAAAACTTGCTTGTTCGAACCAGGGGAGTTCCCGGACCCGCAGGGTTCGGGATACTGCGTCACTCCCCTGGAATCCCGAACCCCGAACCCTGAACCCTGAACCTGCGCGGGGTGGTTTGGAGGGGCGCGCTCATTATTTTTCGCTAACTACGTCCGAAAAATAATGTGACAAATGACAAATGACAAATCAGGTTGAGCGGGGGAGTTTGAGGGGGCAAGCCCCCTCATTCGGCGCCCGCGCCGATGGCCCGCACCTCATGAGCGACGCCG
>CALHJX010000080.1:0-4608 GCA_938033385.1 uncultured Collinsella sp.
CCCCGATGTCGCCAACGAGCTCTACGAGTACTTCCTGACGCTCGTTCGTCAAGATGTCGAACACGTGGCGCACGGCATCTTTGGCGCCGATATGAAAGTCGATCTCGTCAACGACGGCCCATTCACCATCGTCTTGGACACCGACAACCTTTAGGTTACACGGTTTTACCAAACCGCGTAACAACTGGTCATGCGAGGTTGTCGTCTGGTTCGTATTCGAGACGGGGCTTATTTAGCTACTTGCGTATGGCCACAACAGGGTGCTATAGTATTAGAGTTTTGTCTATCTTAGGGGTATTATCCCCTTTTTGAATTGCACCTTCTGGAGGCCCTGTTCATGGAAGAGATGGAAGTCAATCACGTCGACGACATCCACGAGAAGCTGACCGATATGGTGGGCGATCGCGTCAAGGTGAAGGCCAACATGGGCCGTACCCGCGTCGTCGAGCGCATGGGCACCATCAAGAGCGTCCACCCGGCCGTCTTCATTGTCGAGGTTGACGAGCGTCGTGGCCGCAAGTCGCGTCAGTCCTACCAGTATATCGATGTGCTCACCGGTCAGGTCGAGCTGTTCGACCCCGAGAGCGGCGAGCACATCTTTACCCCGCTCGGCAATCAGCTCGAGGAGCATTAACGGTGACCGATCGGTCCCTGACTCTTTCCGCGCCGGCAAAGATTAACCTCTACCTGGGGGTTCATACCGAGCGCGATGACCGCGGCTACCACAGGGTCGATTCCCTGATGGCAGCCGTCGGTCTTTCCGATACCGTGACGGTCACACCGGCGCAGGCGCTGACCGTCCAGACGGTTCCGGCATCAGATTTTCCCATGCAAAAGAATACGGCGTATCGGGCTGCGGTTGCTATGGCCGAGCATTATGGTCGCGAGGCAAACATCTGCGTGACGATTGAGAAGCGCATTCCATTGTGCGCCGGCTTGGGCGGTCCCTCGACGGATGCTGCCGCGGTCATTGTCGCCTTGGCGGAGCTCTGGGACATTGATCGCACCGACCCCGCGCTCGATGACATTGCGCGGGGCATTGGTGCTGACGTCCCGTTCTTTTTGCACGCGAGCCCTGCGTTCTACGTAGGTGGGGGAGACGTGCTGGCAACTGAGTACCCCGCGCTGTCCGTGACGCCCGTCGTGCTGGTTAAGCCGCGTGAGGCGAGCGTTTCGACAATTGAGGCCTATCGACGTTTTGACGAGGCCCCGGTGCCTGCGGACAAGCCCGGCGCGATAGCTTCTGCCTTGCGTGCTGGTGGTGCCGAGACGGCATATGCGCTCATCCATAACAACTTGGGTGTCATTTCCGCACAGATGGAGCCGCAGATTCAAACGGTTCTCGATTGGCTGCGTAAACAGGACGGAACCGTTGCTGTAGATGTGTGCGGATCGGGTGCCTGCTCGTTTGCCATTTGCGACACCGCCGCCACGGCCGAAAGGCTTGCCGACGCTGCCCAGCAAAACGGCTGGTGGGCCTGCACGACGGAGCTCATTCCCAACACGGTTCGCGTCGAAGTGCCAAAGAAATAAAAATTTCTCTAGCACGCGGCGAAAATCTTTGTTACTATAGTCAAGCTAACGGGTTGTGGCTCAGTTTGGTAGAGCACTGCGTTCGGGACGCAGGGGTCGCTGGTTCAAATCCAGTCAACCCGACCAGAGCATGAGGAGGGACCGCTTCTTGCGGTCCCTTTTTTTAGCTAGTGTTGTGATACCGCGATACCCGCGGTATACTCATTCGAGCTTGTCTCGCTGTATTGTGGAGGTCTACATGTTTGGACTGAGGGCTCCTGAGCTCATCATTATTCTCGTCGTTGTCCTGATTATCTTCGGGCCCAAGAACCTGCCGAAGCTCGGCAAGTCCCTCGGCTCTACCGTCAAGAATATCCGTGAGGGTATGGAGGGCGACGATAAGGCCGAGACCAAGCAGGCCGAGGAGGTCGTGGTCGAGCAGTCCGAGGAGGACAAGGAGATCGCTGAGCTCGAGGCCAAGCTCGCTGCTGCCAAGAAGAAGCAGGCAGAGGACAGCGACGCGGACGCAGAGTAGTCCCATCCCTTTGGGGTGAGCACCTGACCGGCTTGCCCGCAGGCTAGCCGGTCTTTTTCGTTTTGTTGACAGTTGATTGTTTGATCAGAGTTGGGGAGATATCCGTATGGACGCAAGCCAGATCGTACTGACCGCTGAGGGCCGCCAGAAGCTCGTCGAGGAGCTCGCTTGGCGTGAGGGCGATTACGCCAAGGAGATCGTCGAGGACATCAAGGAAGCCCGCGCGTTCGGCGACCTTTCGGAGAACTCCGAGTACGACGCCGCTAAGGACAAGCAGGCCCAGAACGCCGCTCGTATTGCCGAGATCCAGGCCATCCTCGCCAACGCTCAGGTTGCTGCCACCACGGGCGACCTGACCGTCTCCATCGGTTCCACCGTTTCGCTGATTGATCCCAACGGCGAGGTCATGGAAGTCACGCTCGTCGGTACCACCGAGACCAACTCGCTCGAGCACAAGATTTCCAACGAGTCTCCGGTCGGTCACGCCATCATTGGTCACGGCGAGGGCGACTCCGTCGAGGTCGTTACGCCTTCCGGCAAGACTCGCGTCTACACCATCGCCAAGATCGCACGCTAGACCACGGTCCCGCGTAAAGGTATGTTTTCGCTCCCTGGGACCGAATCCTGGGGAGCGTTTTAGTTTGAGGAGCTAACTTATGGCAGAGAACCAGAACGCCGCCGATCAGGCATCGACGCTCAACGACGAGCGCGCCACCCGCCTGACCAAGCGCGCCGCCCTGTTCGAGGCGGGCCAGAACCCCTATCCCGAGCACTCTGAGCTTGAGGACTACGTCGCCGATATCGAGACTAAGTACGCCGATCTTGCCGATGGTGAGGACACCGAGGATGTCGTGAAGATCGCCGGCCGCGTGGTCGCCAAGCGCGGTCAGGGCAAGATCATGTTCATCGTCGTGCGCGATGCGACTGCTGAGATTCAGCTGTTCTGCCGCATCAACGACATGGACGAGGCTGCCTGGAATACGCTCAAGGCCCTCGACCTGGGCGACATCCTGGGCGTGACCGGCGTGGTCGTGCGTACCCAGCGCGGCCAGCTTTCCGTTGCCCCTAAGAGCGCGACCCTGCTTGCCAAGGCCGTTCGTCCGCTGCCCGAGAAGTTCCACGGTCTTTCCGACAAGGAGACCCGCTATCGCCAGCGCTATGTCGACCTGATCGCCAATGACGACGTTCGCGAGACCTTCCGTAAGCGTTCGCAGATTCTCTCCACCTTCCGTCGCTTTATGGAGTCCGACGGCTACATGGAGGTCGAGACCCCCATCCTGCAGACCATCCAGGGCGGCGCTACTGCCAAGCCGTTCATTACCCACTTCAACGCGCTCGATCAGGAGTGCTACCTGCGTATTGCCACCGAGCTGCACCTCAAGCGCTGCATCGTCGGTGGTTTTGAGCGCGTGTTCGAGATCGGCCGCATCTTCCGTAACGAGGGCATGGACCTCACCCACAACCCCGAGTTCACCACGATGGAGGCCTACCGTGCCTTCTCCGATCTCGAGGGCATGAAGGCGCTCGCCCAGGGCGTCATCAAGGCTGCCAACAAGGCCATCGGCAACCCCGAGGTCATCGAGTACCAGGGCCAGCCCATCGACCTTTCTGGTGAGTGGGCCAGCCGTCCCATGACCGACATCGTCTCCGACGTGCTCGGCAAGCAGGTCACCATTGACACGCCAGTCGAGGAGCTTGCTGCCGCCGCGCGCGAGAAGGGCCTGGAGATCAAGCCCGAGTGGACTGCTGGCAAGATCATCGCCGAGATTTACGATGAGCTGGGCGAGGACACCATCGTCAACCCGACGTTCGTGTGCGATTACCCCATCGAGGTCAGCCCGCTTGCCAAGCGTTTTGAGGACGACCCGCGCCTGACGCACCGCTTTGAGCTGGTTATTGCCGGTCACGAGTACGCCAATGCGTTCTCCGAGCTCAACGACCCGGTCGACCAGGCCGAGCGCTTTGCCGCCCAGATGGCCGAGAAGGCCGGCGGTGACGACGAGGCCATGGAGTACGACGAGGACTACGTGCGCGCCCTCGAGTACGGTATGCCTCCCGCGGGCGGCATTGGCATTGGTATCGACCGCGTGGTCATGCTGCTCACCAACCAGGCTTCTATCCGCGACGTGCTGCTGTTCCCGCACATGAAGCCCGAGAAGGGTTTCCAGTCCGGTGCCGCTGCCGCCAAGGCTGCCGAGGCCGGCAACGCCGCGAGCCCGTTCGTTAAGTCGCTTAAGCCCACGCTCGATTACTCCAAGATCGCTGTTGAGCCGCTGTTTGAGGAGTTCGTCGACTTTGATACCTTCTCCAAGAGCGACTTCCGCGCTGTGAAGGTCAAGGCATGCGAGGCCGTCAAGAAGTCCAAGAAGCTGCTGAACTTTACGCTCGACGACGGCACCGGCACCGACCGCACCATCCTCTCCGGTATTCACGCTTATTACGAGCCCGAGGACCTGGTTGGCAAGACCTTGCTCGCCATCACCAACCTGCCTCCGCGCAAGATGATGGGCATCCCCAGCTGCGGCATGCTCATCAGTGCCATCCACGAGGAGGATGGTGAG
>CALHJX010000081.1:0-3557 GCA_938033385.1 uncultured Collinsella sp.
CAACGATATGGCACCGTGGGGACACATGTATGTCAATCCTGGTCTAACAGAGCCTTATCGAATCCCAGGTTCTGGCTCACGCCCTTGAGCGTGTGCGCTGCCATAAACGCACCTTCGGCGTCTCCCGCCGCCATGGCGGCCTCCAGCTTGTCCATGCTCTCGTCATCCAAAAACTTGAGGGCAAAGCGGGCAAGCATTTCCCCGCCCATCAGCCGAGCGCACGCGTCATCATAATTAGCGCCGATCTTCTCATACGCCTCACGCATGGAAATCATGGATTAAAACTCCTTTGGTCAAACTAAATCGTGGGAAACGCGACAACATCGGCGGGGCGTGCCAACGTCTCGGCAATACGGTCTTGCACCTCGAGCAGGCAGTCGAGCAACAGCGGATTAAACTCACCGCACTTACCGTCCAAGATCATCTGGATAGCCTCCTTGTGCGGGATAGCGTCCTTGTACACGCGCACGCTCGTCAGCGCATCGTACACGTCGGCCACCGAGACCACCTGCGCGGCAATGGGAATCTCGTCGCCCTTAAGGCCATCGGGATAACCCTTGCCGTCCCAGCGCTCGTGATGCCAACGCGCAATCTGGTACGCATATTCCATAAGCGCATTGCCGACGTGATGGCGGCTCAGCTCAAGCAACATGTCGGCGCCCATCGTGGTATGCGTCTTCATAATCTCGAACTCCTCGGGCGTAAGGCGCCCGGGCTTGTTGAGGATCGCATCGTCAATCGCCATCTTGCCAATATCGTGCAGCGCCGAAGCCAGGGCAATCGTGGAGCGCTCCTCATTGTCGAGGGAGATCGTGTCGCTACGCTGGACCAGGCAGTCAAGCAGCAGCTCGGTCAGCTTCTCGATGTTCGTAACGTGCCTGCCGCTCTCGCCGTTGCGAAGCTCCATGACGCCGGCCATGATGTCAATGAGCATGCGACTGTTCTTGACGCGCTCGTTGTACTGCTGGGACAGCAGGCTCGTCAGGCGGCGCTGTTTGGCGTATAGGCGGATGGTGTTGCTTACACGGCGGCGCACGACACGGGAGTCAAACGGGCGGTTGATATAGTCCGAGGCGCCCAGCTCGTACGCGCGCAGAACCATATCATCGGAATCTTCGCTCGAAATCATGATGAAAGGCAGATTGTCGATACCCGATCGGCGAGACAGATCGGCCAACACCTCAAAGCCGCTTATGCCCGGCATGACAATATCCAGCAGCACGAGCGACAACTCATCGCCATAGCGGTCGACCATGTCGAGCGCCGTACGACCGTTGTCGGCCTCGAGGATGCAATACTCGTCCTTGAGCATCTCGTTGAGAATGGCTCGGTTCATCTCGGAGTCATCGACAATAAGCACCGAAGGCTTTTCGCTTTGGAAGGCTTCGATGGAATCGGCATCGGTCACGACCGTACCGGCTTTTGCCTTAGCGCGGCTCAATAACTGGACAGCGCGGCCAACGCCCTCATCGACCGTCTCGCCATGAATGCGAACGCCACCAACACATGCCGTCAAGCTCACGTACTCATGACCCGGAACAATCGTGGCATGAACGGCATCGGACACCTGATGCAGGCGACGGGTGAAGTCATCGGAGGGAATATTGGGCATGACGACCACAAACTTGTCGCAGCCATAGCGCACAAGCTCGTCAGTCGAACGAATTCCGCTGCGTATGGCCGTCGCCACAGCACCAAGTGCAAGGTCGCCGGCATGATGGCCACACGTATCGTTGAAGACCTTAAAATCATCAAGGTCGATCACCGCCACGCCGGCCTTCATGCGGGCGCTACGGAGCTTTTCTTCGTAATATCGGCGATTGCGAACACTCGTCAGCACGTCGGTGTAGACAAGGTCCTCTTCCGCGGCCTCTTGCTCATCAATCGGACGCACCATCAGCAGGACGTGAGGCTCGCCCTCGACCTTCAGAGGGCGCAGGCGAGCACGGTACTCAACACCATCGTTGAGCAGTTGCTCCGACACCTCATCGGAGTCTGCCAAAGCCTCAAGACTCGACTGACGCAGACAAGGGCAGCGATCGCCGGCGAGCAGGCAGTTAGGCTCGCTCTTAATCTGATCGGCCGACAGCAAACGCACCACGGGGTAGGTCTTCGCGACGCGGGCGACCTCAGCGGCAGCCTCCTCGTCGGTTAGATTGACCTCGTGATTTTTGAGCATATGGGGCCCTTTCGATAGTTTCGCATGGTAGCGGTGGGTTCCAAATGCTACAAGGGTAACACCTTGCCGATGCAGGTAAGCACGTGAATGCTGCTACATTTTTATGAGTTGGCAGACGGCGCGATTGAAACCGCAGACGTGAGGTTTTGAGCGCATTTGTTAACACGGCCGAAACGTTTGCGAGTGAAGGCTGTTTTGATTTTTACGGCTGCTAGAGCCCCAGGATGCCACGGACAGTCTGGGCAGCCGCTCCCGGGCGATCGCGCAGGCCGTTGTGCGCGCCGGGAACCATTACGAGTGGACAGTCCAAAAGCTCAGCCGCCATCCTCGTGCCCGCCTCGCGGGGCGTGCCAATCGAGAGCTCACCCAAAAGCACGGCGGCCACCGTTTTCGACGCGCGAACGCTATCCCAATCGGGAACGCAGGTCATAGTAATCCCGTATTCATTGGCCATGAAGCAACGACCATTGCGCAGGGCATGTTTGACTTCCGCTTCGGTCGTCCCAGGAGCCTCGGGGTCCAAGTCGCCGAGGGCTCCCAAGAAAAGCCGGAGCGCCCTTGAAACCTTTCCAGCCGCAATCATATCGAGCAAAACCGGAGCTGCACCCATGCCGACGCCTTCGGCCGACACGGCCGGCTCATGCAGAATCGCACGGGCGACGAGATGGGGTTCGGTGCGAAGAAGCTCCAGCGCCACCAACGTGCCGGCGCTGTGCGCAAGCACATTTGTCGGAGCGCCAACGCGCTCGATCACGGCTCGCAGATCGGCGGCCTGAGCGGCAAGATCATAGCTGCCGTCTGCCGCATCGCTGCTGCCACCACAGCCGCGGCGGTCGTAGGCAATGACGCGACAGTCGCGGGCGAGCTCGCGGGCGATGGCGTCAAAAAAGACGCCGTCGACGCAGGCACCGTGCACGCACACCAAGGCAGGAGAATCAGGCGACACATCCGGGCCGGCATATTCGCGACAGGCAATCGTGGTGCCCGCATTCTCGACCGTAAAATCCATGTTGTGCCCCCATCATCAACGCCCATCCAGTTGCACGTCAGTACGGTTGGATGGACCCGCATTGCCTTACACCTTGTTAACAGATTAACTGTACCCGACCCAAGGCTTTTCATGGCACGGCATAATGGGCGACGCGAAAAAACGAAACTTGCAAAGCAAGAGCCCGCACCTTGTTTTGGAGCCGATGCTATGCTTAGGCACAATTGTCTTGAGGAGCATATGCCTATGTCTACGTTTTTGAATGCCAGCCCCATCTTTGGGCCCGTTCGCAGCCGTCGCCTTGGTCTCTCGCTCGGCGTCAACATGATGCCGGCCAGCGGCAAAATCTGCACGTTCGACTGCATCTACTGCGAGAACGGTCTCAATGCC
>CALHJX010000082.1:0-1582 GCA_938033385.1 uncultured Collinsella sp.
ACGATGGCGCCCTCTTTGGCAAGCGCGCGCACGACGGGCAGCACGCGACGCGCCTCCTCGTCGGGGTTGACCGGGGTAAAGCCGGGGCGCGTGGACTCGCCGCCCACGTCGATGATGTCGGCGCCGGCATCGAGCATCGCCAGGCCGTACTCGATAGCGGCATCCTGGTCAAAGTGCTCACCGCCGTCGCTAAACGAATCGGGCGTCACGTTGAGGACGCCCATGATGCGCGGACGGTCAAAGCTGAGCTCGTACTTTCCGCACCGCCATGTCTTGCTGTCGTTCGCCATGAACATCCTCCTAAAATGCCCGCGCCGCCGCGCTCGGGCGCTGGCGGCGGGGTCGCTTTGCAATCAGTCTTTCTATTGTATCCGCGCGCGCGGGCTAGAACGCAAACGCGGCCGCGATGTCGCAAGAAATCAGCAGGTCGGCATTTGCATCCTGATCGGTGGGCGCAAATTGCAAATGGCCAGCGTATCGCCAGTAAAGTAACGCGTGAGGCCCGCCGCCGGATACACCACGAGCGAGGTTCCGCCCACGACGAGGGCGTCGGCTGCGGCGATGGCAGCAACGGCGCCGGTAAGCACACGCTCATCGAGCGGTTCTTCGTAGAGGACCACATCGGGTTTGATGCGACCGCCGCACGCAGGGCACACGGGCACGCCCGCGGCGTCCTCGTGCTCGCGCGAGCAAATCCATTCGGCGCTGTAGACCGCGCCGCACGTCTGGCAAATATTGCGGTGGACTGAGCCATGCAGCTCAAACACGCGCCGTGAACCAGCCGCCTGATGCAAGCCGTCGATGTTTTGCGTCACCACGGCATCGAGCTTGCCGGCGCGCTCCAGCTCCGCCAGCTTGGCGTGGCAGTGGTTGGGCTTGGCGTTAAGGGCGATCATCTTGGTCCGGTAGAAGTCGAAAAACTCCGCCGGATGCGCCTCGTAGAAGCTGTGCGAGAGCATAGTCTCGGGCGGATAGGAAAACCGCTGGTGATACAGGCCGTCCACGCTGCGGAAATCGGGAATGCCGCTTGCCGTGGAAACGCCCGCGCCGCCAAAGAAGACCACGTGGCTATGGGTTTCGAACAGCTCCGCCAGCGCAGCGGAGGCCTGTTTGGGGTCCGATATTGCCTGCGTCATATATGTCCTCCGTCCGTGTCTTAGGGACGGCGGCGTTCGCACTATCACTCGCGGACTCCGCCCCGCTCTTGTTGCGTTAATCTTAAGCCTGCCAACCCCGTCGAAAGGACACCATGCCTCAGACTTACACGTTCGCCTCGTGGAATGTCAACGGCCTGCGCGCCGTGCTCAAAAAGGACCCGAGCTTTATCCAGATCGCGCAAGAACTCGACGTCGATATCTTGGCGCTGCAGGAGACCAAGCTGCAGGAGGGCCAAGTCGATATCGACCTGCCCGGCTATCACCAAACCTGGAGCTACGCCGAGCGCAAGGGCTACTCGGGCACCGCGGTCTTTAGCCGCCAAGAACCGTTGCGCGTGCTGCACGCCGATGCGCTGCTACCCTACGCCGGCGAGGGTGGGGCCGCCGAGCTCGTCACCCAAGCCGCAACCGCGGGCCGCGTCTGC
>CALHJX010000083.1:0-5806 GCA_938033385.1 uncultured Collinsella sp.
CGGCCGGCCCCTCGCCGCCATAGTCGGCGACGATCATCTGCGCGGCCTCGACGGCATGTTTGGCTTTGCTCTTGTAGAAGCCGAGCGACTTGATGGTGTCTGCCACGTCAGCCACGCTCGCCCCGGCCATGGCCTCGGGCGTGGGCCACTGGGCAAACAGCTGCGGCGTCACCTTGTTGACCTGCGCGTCGGTCGTTTGCGCCGAGAGCAACACCGCGATCAGCAGGCGGAAGGGATTCTCGTGGTCCAAAAAGCACTCGACCGGGCCATAGCGACGGTTGAGGCGCTCACACGCCTCGATGGCGCGCTCGCGTTTGGCGGCATTGGTCTCGCGTGGCATAACGACTCCTCGGCTCAGCGGCACAATAAACTTATGGGCACAATTGTCCCACGTCCGAGACGCTTACGCCTCCAAGAATGCGCCGGTCTGACGGCTCCACAGGCTCGCGTACTCGCCACCCGCCTCGACGAGCTGCGCATGCGTGCCGTCCTCGACAATCTCGCCATCGGCCAGCACCACAATGCGGTCGAGCGCCGCCACGGTGGACAGGCGGTGCGCCACCACAATGGAGGTACGTCCACGCATCAGGTTTTCGAGCGCCTCCTGCACCAGCGCCTCGGACTCGCTGTCGAGAGCAGAGGTCGCCTCATCGAGCACCAGAATCGGCGCGTCGGTTAGGATGGCGCGGGCGATAGCCACGCGCTGACGCTGGCCGCCCGAGAGCTTGACGCCGCGCTCGCCCACCATAGTGTCAAAGCCACGGGGCAAGCGGTCGATAAACTCCAGGGCATTGGCCAGGCGCGCGGCCTCGCGAATCTGCTCATCAGTGGCGTCGGGACGACCGTAGGCAATGTTTTCGCGAATGGAGCGGTGGAACAGCAGCGCCTCCTGCGGCACGTAGGCAACCTGGCGGCGCAGGCTCTGCTGCGTGCAGCGCGAGACGTCCTGACCATCCACGAGCACGCGGCCGCCCTGAACATCGTCCAGGCGCAGCAGCAGCTTGGTGAGCGTCGTCTTACCCGAGCCCGATTTGCCCACCAGGCCCACGCGCTGGCCCGCCGCCACATGAAGTGTCAGGTCATCGAACACGCTCTCGCCCGCCGCAGCGTCACGGTACGCAAAGCTCAGGTGCTCAAAATCAATCGCGCCCTCGGTCACTTTGAGCTCAGGGGCGTCCGGGTCATCTGCCACCAAACGTGGCTCGTCCAGCACGCGCGTCATCTCGGCCGCATCGCCCAGCGCGCGGTTAATGCGCTGCATCATGGAGCTTACGTAGTTCAGGCGCATGGTGAGGTTATAGGTGTAGGTAAAGATCATGACGAGCGAGCCGGCCGAAATGCCAAACCACGCGTTGCCGCCCGCCACGAACACACTCACCACGGCCATGGTGATGACGATAAGGCCCGAGGTCGTAAAGTTGCGCTGCATCATGGCGTGCATCGAGACCGTCTCGGCGTCGCGCGCGGCACGATCGGCGGCGTCGAACAGATCGCGCTCAAAGTCCTCGCGCCCACAGGTCTTGACGGCCAGGATATTCGTGACCGCGTCGGAGAGCACGCCCGAGAGCTTGTTCTGCGCGGCGGACGTCGCGGCCGAAAGCGGCATGATGCGCTTGTACATAAGCCAGACAAACGCGATGTAGACGGCCATGATGCACACCAGGATCACGGTAAACGTCGGCACCACCGGGGCGAGCGCCGCCACCGTGCAGATGACCGAGGTGATGGTGGGGATGAGCGAATACACCGTCACGTCGACCAGCCCCGTATAGCCGCTCATAAAACGGCTCGTCTGGCTCACGAGCGATCCGCCAAAGCGGCTGGTATGAAATGTCATGGATTGATTGGAGAGCGTGTCGAAGCATAGACGCGCCAGGTGATAGTTGCCCGCAATCTCGAGCTTGTAGACGGTGTAGTCCTGCAGCTTGGAGAGGATTTGGCCCACCAGGTTAACGAGTACGAGCGCCAGGATATAGGGGCCGAAGACCTCAAACACCTGGTCACCCGCCACGGGACCGGCTTGAACGCGGTCGACAATGAGGGCCATCACATAGGTATTGGCAAACGTCAGCAAAAAGATGTAGCCCGCCGACGAGAATACCGAGAGAAAGACAATCAGCGGCTGCGTGCGCGTGACACCCCAAAACCGCTGCAGCGTGCGGCGCACGGTGGAGCGACTGAGCGGGCTGGTGCTTCTCTGGGACATGGGCTTCCTTTCGCGTCTGATAGGGCGAAACGCCATTGTTGCACATTGGAGCACGCTTCAGACAAGTGCGATACGAAAAGCGGTGGGGCGCCCGCGTTTGTGCCGGTGCCCCACCGTCTTGTTGCAATTAGTCCTCGTCTTCTTGGTCCGCGAGAAGGCTCGCGGACGTGAGTCCCAAGATCTCATCGGCTTGGTCGGCGTCTTCCAGGGCGTCGATGTCCTTGAGCTTGCGCTCCATGACGTTGGTGCGCGTGGTGATGATGCCCTCGACCGTTTTGCCCGCGGTCTCGATCTGCTGCTGGGCGCGGCGCAGCGCCTTTTGATAGCGCGGCAGCTCGGCCTTGACGGCGGAGAGCACGCGCAGCACGTCGTCGGTGCGTTTTTGCAGCCTAAACGTCTGGTAGCTCATCTGCAGGCTGTTGAGAATGGCGGCCATGGTGCTGGGACCGGCAACGTTGACGTGATAGTCGCGGCCCAGGGTTTCGATGAACCCGGGTCGGCTGACGACCTCGGCGTACAGCCCCTCAAACGGCACGAACATGATGCCAAAGTTGGTCGTTGCCGGCACACTCAGGTACTTTTCGCAGATGTCCTTTGCCTCGCGTTTCACCATCATATCGAGCGTCTTGCGCGCTGCGGCAACGGCCTCCGCATCGCCCGACTCCTGGGCGTCGAGCAGATGCTCGTACGCGTCGCCCGGGAATTTGGAGTCGATCGGCAGCAGCACGGGATCGCCCTCGTCTACCGGCAGCTTGACGGCAAACTCAACGCGCTCCGAGGCGCCGGGCCTGGTGGCAACGTTTTCCAGATACTGGTCGGGTGTGAGGATGTCCGTCAGGATCGCACCCAGCTGCACCTCGCCCAAAATGCCGCGCGCTTTTACATTGCCCAGCACACGCTTGAGGTCGCCTACGCCGGTGGCGATAGATTGCATATCGCCCAGGCCCTTGTACACGGCCTCGAGCTGGTCGCTCACCTGCTTAAACGATGCCGACAGTCGGTCGTTGAGCGTGCGAGAGAGCTTCTCGTCCACCGTCGCGCGCATCTGATCGAGCTGCACGTTGTTGTCTTTGCGGATGGCGCCCAGCTGAGCATCGACCGTCTCGCGCACCTTGTCCAGGCGATGCTCGATGCCCTCGCGATTGGCGCCGAGCTGTTGGGCCGTCTCGCGGCGCAGGTCATCCATCCGGTCACCAGCTTGCGAAAACTCACGTGCGATGGTCAGGTAACGTTGCTGCTCCACGGCCGCATCTGTCGTCTGCTGCTGCGCGATGGCATTGGCCGTGCGGCGAGTTTCGGCCAGCGCGACGTTCAGGGCATCGAGCGCGTTGTTGGCCTGCTCGAGTGCTGCCAGCGTTTCCGCGCTACTGTCGCCACGCTCCCGCAACTCGGCACGCAGGCTCTTGAGTTGGAGGGCGCAAGCCACAGCAACCCCCACCGCCACCAAGGCGATCACAACAAGCACAATATCAATAGCAGACATAAACTCCGCCCAACAAACCCAATCGAGCACCAATCAAAACCGCGATCAATCTTACCCCGCCATACGCACCGGGCGCCCGGCCCCTTCTTGGGCGCCCCTCTCCTCCGCATATTCCATAATGCGGCGCGCCGTCTCCCTGCTCACCTTTGAGTCATCACCGGCTAAATATGCGTATACGTTTCCTTTATTCAGGCGCAGAGCACGGCAGAGGCCATAGCGCGTTACACCCGATTCCCCCAATGCTTCCAGCGTTTTCTTTCTCATCAGGGCGTTCACCCTTCTGTCGACCGCCGGCTTTTCCTTCACCGCTCTATACGCACGCCAAACGTTGGCATAACGGTTAGGGAGCTCACTTTTGGCGCATAGAGACGCCATGCTACCCGCTTGATCGTACAAGAATAAAACGTCTCGGTAATCCTCTTCCATCCACGAGCCCTCGGATAAGCCCAGAACGTATTCGGCTTTTCCTTGCGCCAAAGCGAGCAAAAACAGAGGCTCCGCCACGCGCGGCGCATCCGTCGTCGCCTGCTCAACCAATTTTCTAAAACTCAGCGACTGCTGTCCGGATAGCTCTCGGCAATAGCCTTTTAAGAATCCCTCAAAGGTCAGATTCAAGCGAGCACCTCCTTTTTGTATTGTCTGTATGCACAGACCATCTCTTGATAGCTTCGCTCCGAAGGCGACGACGCCAGTGCTTCTCCCTCGTCGAATATAAGCCGTTCGAGCAGCCCCCAATCAAGTCGGTCGACGAATGCCTGACTATGAAGATCGATGATGTCGTTCGGACGGTAGGCATAGAGCTTCATTACCGCCAGGTCCTCCAAGGATGGCGTAAAGTACCTGATAAAACGCGCCCCAATATCCAAGGGAATCAAACGATCTTCGTAATTGAATGGCATCTGATTACAATATGTCACCGCCATACCATTCACCTCGGGGTATCGAGCTATGATCTCGCGGAGGCACCTGTCTGCCTCAAACACATCAATGTCATGTGTAACCGACCGATTCGTCACATCGTTTAGCATGAAGGCGCTTCCTCCCACCAATACAACGCTCGGTCTATCGTCTCTTGGACCTATTTCCAGTTCCGCCTCTTCGTCAATGCCCAAAAGAGTCTGCTCTAAATCCTGCTTATACATAGCAAATCCTATTATTATTCATCTTCAATAATACTATTCAGTCGCATGACAGGACCCACAGGATGCGAGAATTTTACTCGTGGCGATAATCCCAACACCCTAGAAGTCCTAATGTGACAAACGCTAGCTCTCCCAGCCGGTGCGGATGGTTGTTATGACGTCGCCTAGGCGCTGGCCCAGGGCTGACAGATGTTGGAGCACTTCGCCGGGCGAAGCACCATTGAGGATGCAGGTGAGCGCATACGAGACCAAGAAAATCGCCGCAAGTCCTAGCGGAATGAGCACGATCATCGCCAATGTGCGCAGGCGCTGGCCCACGCGGCGGTGACGCGTGCGGCGTTTGTCGAACGCAAGCTCCTGCGCATATGAATCTTGTTGTACGGAATAGTTCTCTGGCGCCGATCCACCCGCAGGCGAAACCGCGGGTATAACGTTTTGCGCAGGGGGCTGGGCGGCTACCCCTTGCATTTGCATCTCCATGAGTCGTTGCTGCTGACGCAGCATGCGCTCAGCTTGTTGCTGCGGAGTCTCAAGAAACAGATCCATGTTGGCCTCCAAAATCGGAGCATTCGACGCTTACGACCAGCATCCCGCACCGCCATGACCGCGACAACGCAATCGCCGGCAATAGCCACAAAGTTTCTTTTGCTCAAAAGCTGTCGAAAAGCTCAACAACTCCCCTACCGGCACTTTCTCTGAGCTTTTTTCGCCAGCAATCTTTTTGCCTTCCGCCCTTACGCCAACTGACCAAAATCTAACCAAAAGCTTGACGAAAATTGTGGAGACCGGGACCCCACAAAAACGTGCCGTCCCAAAAAGGGGCGGCACACAATCTTTAATATCAGCTTTTCAGTAACGAGCACGCGACGACCCAACGCCGGGGCGCAGGGCGGGAGGCCGGATCGCCTTCCCTCAACGCGACCCTGCGGAGCCGTGAGCGAGAGGGAAAGGTATTTCCCCGCCCTGCGCTCCGCA
>CALHJX010000084.1:0-11529 GCA_938033385.1 uncultured Collinsella sp.
CTGCGCCGTACAATGCAAACCTCGCCAGCATGCCTATCATCTCCGGTGCCGCGGACATCGATCTTGACGACCTCGATGAACCTGCAGCCATCACCGCATCGATTGATGCCCAAGATCGCATCGACACCGGAGACCTTCCGGACGCCTCGCTCGAGGTTGATGTCCCCATGGCCGATTACTCGGGCCACGAGGACATGTGGGCCGCCGCCACCGCGATTCTGGATGAGATTGACGAGCCCGCTTCTGTTGCAGCGCCCGCTCCCGTCGCTGCCCCTCAGCCTGCTGCCCCCGCCTATGTCGGCCGTCACAGCGCTGTGTTCCCCGAGGATACCGCCCGTATCTCGCGCGAGAGCATCGAGCGGGCCGAGGCTATTGCCGCCGGCATTATGGAAAACCGTCGTCACGAGCGCGTCAATCAGATCCTCGAGGAAGAGATCGAGCGCCTGCAGTCCTCAACCGCCAAGCGTACGGGCCGTGCCTATCTGAGCGTTATCGAGGGCGGTACCGCCAGCTTCGCGCCGCTCCGCGCGGAGGCATAACTTCTGCATGGTTAAGATCAATCGAAAATGGGCGGTCGTGACCTGCCTGATGGCGCTCTTGATCTGGGGCAATTCGCTGGTTCCCGGCTCGGGGTCGGGCTCGCTGAGCCTAACGGTCATGGAAGCTGTCCGCGGTTTCCTGCACGGCGTGGGACTTCCATATGAATGGGTGACCAACTTTGTTGTTCGCAAGTGCGCGCATTTTACCGAGTATATGGTGCTCGGCATCTTGGCAACGCACGCCTTTGATTTTGAAGGCCGGCGCACCTTTGACGTGCTGCTGCCCACGGCGGTGTTCCTGCTGCTGATTCCCTCGATCGACGAGACGATTCAGCTCTTTGTGCCGGGACGCGCCGGCATGATCACCGATGTGATGATCGACTGCTGTGGAGCGGCAACGGGCGTTGTGCTCCGATATCTCTTACGGTCGCTGATGTGCGCTAAAAAGGCCGCCTAGGACGTATTGTTTGGTCCTAGGCGGCCTTTTTTATTTGAGGGCTTATATGAGGCGTGGTGGCGTCGTTCCGTAGGTCGGATTTGCCGGGCGCGCCACGCCCTGTGGGTGCGTCTGCTACTGAAGCGCCTGTGCGCCCAGGGCCAGGCAGCCCATAATGCCCTGCTTGCCCTCGAGGCTGTTGTTGACGATGTAGTTATCGATGTCGTTGACCTCGGGCGTGACGATATAGCCGTTGAGCATCTCGGCACACTTTTTGCGTGCGAGCGGCACGATGGGGGTGTGGTCGGCCACACCGCCGCCGATGATGATCTTTTGCGGCGCGTAGCACAGCGTGTAGGTCATGAGCGCCTGTGCTAGATAGCCTGCGAGCAGGTCCATGGCCTCTGGGTCATCGGCCATGTCTCCGGCGCTCTTGCCATCCCAGCGCTTTTTAACGCCGGGGCCGGCGATGAGGCCCTCGAGGCAGTTGTCATGGAAGGGGCAAGCGCTATGCTCGCCGATGGTGTCGCGCGGGTCGCGCGTGACCAGGATGTGGCCGGCCTCGGGATGCATCATGCCGTGTACGAGCTTACCGCCCGAGAGCACGCCGGCGCCCACACCGGTGCCGATGGTCAGGTAGACCACGTCCGTGAGGCCCTGGGCGCAACCAAAGGTGACCTCGCCCAAGCAGGCAACGTTGACGTCGGTGTCGTAGCCGCAGGGAATATTGAGCTCGTTTTGGATGGTGCCCAGCAGGTCGAAGTAGCGCCATGCCGTTTTGGGCGTCTCCAGGATCTTGCCGTATTGGGGCGAGGCAGGGTTGACTGCGGTGGGTCCAAAGGCGCCAATGCCCAGCGCGGCGATGCCCTTGTCGGCAAACCATGCATTGACGGCCTCAACGGTCTCCTGCGGGGTCGTGGTCGCGATCTGCTCACGCTCCAGGACCGTACCGTCTGCATAGCCCGTGGCGCAGACCATCTTGGTGCCGCCGGCCTCGAGCGCTCCGATAAGCTGCTGTTCTGCCATAGTATTCCTCTCTCTGGGACGAGTTGCTCCGTGACTAAAGTATAGGGCTCTAAACCATTTAAGAAAGCGCTATAAAAAGAAGCCTCGCAACGTGGCGGGCGGTGCGGGGCTTCTATGGTTGCTTTAGTTGCCGGGCCGTCCTTACCCGCGCGGCTTGATTTTATCACGTAGCGACTTGAGGTTCTCCAGTGCAGCGTTAAGCGTCTCGTCCCGCTTGGCAAAGTGGAAACGAATCAGATGGTTGACGGGCTCGCGGAAGAAGCTCGAGCCGGGCACGGCGCCCACGCCCACCTTGGATGCGAGGTCCTCGCAGAATTCGAGGTCGCTGTCATAGCCAAACTCAGAGATGTCCATCATGACGTAGTAGGCGCCCTGCGGCACGTTATGCTCAAGACCGATGCTATCGAGCCCCTGGCAGAACAGGTCGCGTTTGGCGGTGTAGAGGTCGAGGACCTCATCGTAATAGCTGTCGTCGAAGTTGAGGGCGGTGACAACGGCTTCCTGCAGGGGAGCGGCGGCACCCACGGTGAGAAAGTCGTGGACCTTCTTGATACGCTCGGTGATCTGGGCCGGGGCGATGGTGTAGCCCAGGCGCCAACCGGTGATGGAGTACGTCTTAGACAGCGAGCTGCAGCTGATGGTTCGCTCGAACATGCCGGGCAGCGTGGCCATATAGACGTGCTCGTGGGGCGCGTAGACGATGTGCTCGTATACCTCGTCGGTAATGCAGTAGGCGTCGTACTTTTTGCAGAGGTCGGCGATGAAGGTGAGCTCCTCGCGCGTAAAGACCTTGCCGCAAGGGTTGGAAGGGTTGCACAGGACGATGGCCTTGGGGTCGTTGTCGCGGAAGGCTGCCTCGAGCGTCTCGCGGTCAAAGTCGAACGTGGGCGGGTTGAGCGGCACATAGATGGGCTCGGCACCCGAGAGAATGGTGTCAGCGCCGTAGTTCTCGTAGAACGGCGAGAAGATGACGACCTTGTCTCCGGGGTTCGTAACCGTCATCATGGCGGCCATCATGGCCTCGGTGGAGCCGCAGGTGACCACGATATTCTGGTTGGGGTCGATCGGCATGCCCATAAAGTGCTCCTGTTTGGCGGCGAGCGCCTCGCGCATGGCCTGGGAGCCCCAGGTAATGGAGTACTGGTGGTAGAGCGGCTTGGGGTCGGCGGCGATGGTGCTCAGGCTGTTGAGCAGCTGCGCCGGAGGATCGAAGTCGGGGAAGCCCTGAGACAGGTTGACGGCATCGTACTTATTGGAGATGCGTGTCATGCGGCGGATGACCGAATCGGTAAATGTTGCCGTGCGGTTGGAGAGTTCTTTCATGCCGGTCCTTTCGAGGATTTGCAGTGGGGCAAGTTTACTCCTATGGAACCGGTGGGAATTGCTCGAAACGCGCTCGAAAAACTCTTTTCAAAATTCTTGAAAATTGGGGCTTGCATCGCGTGGCGTTCCTTGCAATAATAGTCGAGCGCGAAGCGCACAGGACACGGTGGGTGTAGCTCAGTTGGCTAGAGCGACGGGTTGTGGTCCCGTAGGTCGAGGGTTCGAGTCCCTTTACCCACCCCAGTTCTTGCTTCGTGTTGATATCGGGTCGTTAGCTCAGTTGGTAGAGCAGGGGACTCTTAATCCCAAGGTCCAGGGTTCGACCCCCTGACGGCCCACCCAAAGTATTTTAAAGCGACTGGCTTAGCCTGGTCGCTTTTTTGTTGACCTCGCATGGGGTCGAACCCGAAAGGGCGCGGAGCTGAGTAATCTGCACCGTGATTCCCTTAGGGAAACACGGCTAAAGCCCCGTAGGCGCGTTCTCCTTAGGGGAATCTTGCTTACGGGACTCGATGCATGTTGAGAAGTTGTGATCAAACTCAAAGTGAGAATCGATTTAGTCTGCTCGATAGTGCGAACCTAAGCTTTCAGTTCGCTTGCGCATGGCTTTGACCATTTCCTGTGCCAGCAGAATCTGCGATTGCAGGCGGGCGAGGGCTGCGATCTCGCTGTCATCGGCATGCGGCTTGCTCAGCGCCATGGCCTTGTCTTGCAGACTTTCAAGCTGTTGCAGGGCCTCGGATAGGCCTGTTTCGGTCCTGTTGATCATGCAATAGGTGCTCATCGTGTGCCTAAGGCTGTGTGTCAGGCGTTCGGCATCTGTTGTGGCAATGCCGTACTGGGGGAGGGTGATATCCGCCTTCAGGGCTGCCTCAGGCTCCTTCTGCGCTGCAAGGGCTGCCGATGCGCCCGCGATGCGCCCGAACACGATGCCGTTGGCACTTGATAAGCCACCAATGCGGTCGGCTCCGTGCATGCCGCCTGTCGCCTCGCCGCAAGCGTAGAGGCCCTCAACGCCCGTGTACGCGGTCTTATCGATCTTGATGCCGCCGTTAGCGGCGTGGGCATACATCGCAACGCGCATCTCGTCAGTCGGGGCGATGCCGTGCTCGTCTTGCAGCCAGGTGGCAAAGGTCTGCACAAACTCTGGGACATCCTCGCGGGGGAAGTCGTAGCGGAGCGTCAGGCCTTCGGCGCCTGCCTGATCGATGGCAAGATCGATAGCGCGGGAGGCCAAGCGTGACGTGAAAGGACCATATCCAGAGCGCTGCTCGAGCAGGTCGTCCAGCTTGTCGTCGGCAATATCTGCCGGCTGGTCTACATGTACGTAGCGCCAGGTTTTCTCGTTGAAGACCAGGTTGCGCTTGGGCTCGATGAAGCCGGGCATCATCTGCATGAACTCTATATTAGTAAGCGATGCGCCGTGCGCGAGTGCGATGGCCTGCGAGGAGCTGAGCACATCGGCCGACGTAAGGCTGCGCTCAAACAGGCCGCCTGTGCCACCGGCTGCGATGATCGTGGCCTTGGCAGCAAAGGGCACGATTCGATCTTCGGTGAGGTCGTAGAGCACGGTTCCGGTTATTCTGCCGTTCGTGTCCTCAATAAGGTCGATAAGCTCATGGCGGGGGAGCAGGCGAATGCCGAGCGACTCGATCCAGGTCGTCAGAGCGTCCTCAAGGGGCTTGCGAGTGAGGCCGCGCCACATGCGCGTCTTGTGGTCAAAGCAGGGGATAAATTGCTTTTGCTGAGCACTCTCGGCGCTTTGTGGACGCTGGAGCTCAACGCTCAGGTCTTGCTCGAGCCATTCAATTGCTTGGGGAATGCCGTGGACAAACGTCTGGACAAGCTCGGGGTCGGCGACGCCGCCACCAACGGTCTGAATGGTGTCGATGAGGTCCTGCTCGTCGTCTTCGTCGACGGGACCGATGAGGCCGAGGCCCCAGGTACCCGGGAAGAAGCTCGATCCACTCATGGTCTTGCCGGCGCTTGCCACAGTGACGGTTGCACCCGTGCGTGCCGCTTCGATGGCGGCGCAAAGGCCCGCAATGCCAGCTCCAATTACCAGTACATCAGTCGATTCCATCGGATTCCTTTCTCGTCCGGCGCATTGTCGCACGGGTGATCGGCAATGGGGCCGCAAAGACTCGGCAAATCGGTAAAGGGCAAATATGGCAGGTGGGCGTCAGGTGGACTCGGTCACTTCAGTCGGCTAATTTGGTAAGTTGCGGTGGAATACGGACTGTTTTGGCCTGTATGGATGCAATTCAGTCCGTATTTCACCGCAACTGATATATCGGACCTTCTAATAAGAGTAACCAATTTGGGACGGGGCAAACAAAAAGAGCCGCTACCCGGGTGGGTAGCGGCTCCAAAGCTCAACTATATGAGCATCGCGCGGGCGCGATTAGGCCTTGAGGGCCTCCTCGATGGCGACAGCGCAGGCGACGGTGGCACCGACCATGGGGTTGTTGCCCATGCCGATGAGACCCATCATGTCAACGTGCGCAGGCACGGAGGAAGAACCGGCGAACTGGGCGTCGGAGTGCATGCGGCCCATGGTGTCGGTCATGCCGTAAGAGGCAGGGCCGGCGCCCATGTTGTCCGGGTGCAGGGTACGGCCAGTGCCGCCACCAGAAGCGACGGAGAAGTACTTCTTGCCAGCCTCGAGGCGCTCCTTCTTGTAGGTGCCAGCGACGGGGTGCTGGAAGCGCGTGGGGTTGGTGGAGTTACCGGTGATCGAGATGTCGACGTTCTCGTGCCACATGATGGCAACGCCCTCGCGGACGTCGTCGGCGCCGTAGCAGTTGACGGCGGCGCGGGGACCATCGGAGTAGGGGATGGTCTCGACGACCTTGAGCTCGCCCGTGAAGTAGTCGAACTGGGTCTTCACGTAGGTGAAGCCGTTGATGCGGGCGATGATCTGAGCAGCGTCCTTGCCCAGACCGTTGAGGATGACGCGCAGCGGCTTCTTGCGAGCCTTGTTGGCGTTCAGAGCCAGGCCGATAGCACCCTCAGCGGCAGCGAAGGACTCGTGACCGGCCAGGAAGGCGAAGCACTCGGTGTCGTCGGAGAGCAGCATGGCGCCCAGGTTGCCGTGGCCCAGACCGACCTTGCGGTCCTCGGCGACGGAGCCGGGAACGGTGAAGGCCTGAATGCCCTCGCCGATGATGGCGGCAGCCTCAGAAGCGGACTTGGCGCCACGCTTGACAGCGAGAGCGCAACCGAGGGTGTAGGCCCACTCGGCGTTCTGGAAGGCGATGGACTGGGTGTTGTTGACGATCTCACGCGGGTTGAAGCCCTTGTCGGTGCAGATCTGCAGAGCTTCCTCGAGGGAGGCGATGCCGTTGTCGGCGAGGCACTTGTTGATCTTGTCAGCGCGGCGCTCGTAACCTTCGAACGTAACAGTCATAGTTATTTCCCTCCCTTTCTACTCGTGAACCGGGAACACGCTGGCGACGGAGTGAGTCTCCTCGTCGGTGCGCGGGTCGATGTACTTGGCAGCGTTCTCCCACTGACCATAGTGGCCCATAGCGCCAGCGATGGCCTCCTCGGGGGTCTTGCCGGCCTTGACGGCGTCGGTGAACTTGCCGAGGTTCAGGAACTCGAATGCGATGATCTCGTTCTTGTCGTTGAGAGCCATGCGGGTGACGTAGCCCTGAGCGAGCTCGAGGTAACGAGCGCCCTTGGCCTTGGTGCCGAACATGGTGCCGACCTGAGAGCGAAGGCCCTTGCCGAGGTCGTCGAGGGAGGCGCCCACGGGCAGGCCGCCCTCGGAGAACGCGGACTGGCTGCGGCCGTAAACGATCTGCAGGAAGATCTCGCGCATAGCAACGTTGATGGCGTCGCAGACGAGGTCGGTGTTGAGGGCCTCGAGGATGGTCTTACCGGGAAGGATCTCGGAAGCCATGGCGGCAGAGTGGGTCATGCCCGAGCAGCCGATGGTCTCAACGAGGGCCTCCTCGATGATGCCGTCCTTGACGTTCAGCGTGAGCTTGCAGGCGCCCTGCTGAGGTGCGCACCAACCCACACCGTGCGTAAGACCGGAGATGTCGGAAATCTCCTTAGCCTGGACCCACTTGCCCTCCTCGGGGATGGGTGCGGGGCCGTGGTATGCACCCTTGGCAACGGGGCACATGTTCTCCACTTCCTGTGAGTACTGCATGCCTCTCCTCTCTATCGTGTTGGCGTCCCGTCTGGGGGTCGTGGCTGGCGATTGCCGGGCGACCCTTCGAAAGGGACATGACATGCAGCCCCTATAATACCGCGAAATGCACGGAATATTCGGCGAACGGCTCAGTTTTCGTAGCGAGAAGTCCGGAAGTTTTAATTGAAACGGTTTAACTCTATGTTCTGTGGTCGCGGACCGCCGTAGAGGGGGTCCGTCTTTGGCAAGCTTTTGGTCGGCTCTTGTAAGCGTTGCAGGGGTTGACCTGTTGCAACGGTGCCGTTCGCCGCCTGTTTGCTGCCTTTGGCCGCGCGAGTGCATTGTTTTGCGTGAATGTTTTGATGGCACGCTTCAATCGTGCTGTATTGGATGGCAAGCAGATCCCGGCGAAGGGAGCGCCATGCAGCGCGTTTGGAGAACGGTTACCGGCTTTTACCATGTCTGTGCCCGCGGTACGGGCAAGCGGCTCATCTTTGAGGGCGATGAAGACCGGTGGGAGTTTTTGGAGCTGATGCGCGATTGCTGCCGCGATGCCGGCGTGACGGTTATCGCCTGGTGCCTTATGGACAATCACGTGCATCTGGTGCTTGCAGATTACGAGGACAGGATGAGTGCGGCGATGCACCGGTTGCTTTTGACGTACGCGCGGCGGTTCAATAAACGCACGGGGCGCACAGGGCATCTGTTCCAGAACCGTTTTGACCGGCGCTCGCTCGATACCGACTGGCAGGTGATGGAGGCTATTCGCTCCGTACACGCCGATCCGCAGGAGGCGGGCGTTAGCCTAATCGAGCGTTATCCCTGGAGTAGCTTTGCGGAGCATTTGTGCGCTTACGACGGTGACGCGGCTGATGTCGCGAGGGGATTTTCTGATCCTTCTTGCGTGCTTGAGCTTTTTGGCTCTGCCGAGGGCTTTATTGCCTATTCACTTTCGACGCCCGACGGCAGTGAGCCAGCGCTGTGCGATATGAAAGAGACGGAGTGGGAACGCCGCGCCTTTGCCAGCAAGTTGGCGAAGGAGCTCGGGGTTCCGCTTCGTGGGGTTAAAGTCGCACCGCCGGCGCAGCGCGATACCGTTATTTTTGGATTGCACGATGCCGGTTTTACGGTGCGCCAGATTGAGCGGTATACCGGGATTGGCAAAAGTACCGTCTCTCGTATCGTGCGCGCTTATGCGCGGGTGAAGGCACAGACTGAGCTCTCGGAATAGAAAATGGCCGAACCACTCTTGTCAAGCGATTCGGCCAACAAAAATCTTAAGATTTGGGACAAGTACTACTGATTATTTCGCCCCTCGAGCATGCCGTCGAGGGTGCGCCAGGCGAGCTCGGCGCATTTGACGCGGGCGGGCATGTGCGAGATGTCCTGGAGCTGGGCGGCTTCGTCCAGGTCTTCCAAGTCCTCCTCGGAGAGCTGCTCGCCGCGGATCATGGCGAGGAAGAGCTCTGCCAAGCGGTGAGCTTCCTCGACGGTCTCGCCGGTGATGAGGTCGGCCATGATGTCGGCGCTGGCCTGACTGATGGCGCAGCCGTGGCCGGTAAAGGAGGCCTCCTCGATCACGCCGTTCTCGACGCGCAGCTGCAAGGTGAGCTCGTCGCCGCAGCTGGGGTTGATGCCGTCGTGCTCGTGCGTGGGAGCATCCATCTCGTATTTATAGTCGGGGTGCGAGTTGTGCTCCATAAATGTGGTGGAGGTGTACAGATTACCCATTGAACGTGCTCCAAACGTGATGCAGGCCGGCGATGAACTTGTCGATGTCGGCCTTGTCGTTGTAGAAGGCCACGCTGGCGCGGCAGCAGGCAAGGTTCTCGACGCCCAGCCAGGTGAGCAGCGGCTGCGCGCAGTGGTGGCCGGCGCGTATGCAGACGCCGTCCATGTCCATGATGCTCGCGACGTCGTGCGGGTGAATTCCCTTGACGTTAAAGCTCACAACGCCGTGGTGGTTGTCCCAGTAGATGGAACCGATGATTTGGACAAAGTCGAGCTGCATGAGTTCGCCCATCAGATAGTGGACGAGTGCCCGCTCGCGGGCCTGGATGTTCTCGTAACCCACCGTGTTGACCAGGTAGTCGAGTGATGCACCCGTGGCGAAGATGCCGGCGGCGTCCTGCGTGCCGGCCTCGAATTTCTCGGGAACGGGCGCCCAGATGGCGTCCTGCTCGGTGACCGAGTCGATCATCTCGCCGCCGGTGAGCATGGGCGGCATGGCGTTGAGCAGGTCCATTTTGCCCCACAGCACGCCGATGCCCATGGGGCCCATGGCCTTGTGCGCGCTAAAGGCAAAGAAGTCGGCGCCCAGGTCGGCCACATCGACCGGCATGTGCGGCAGCGACTGTGCACCGTCGACGACCAGGTAGCCGCCGTACTTGTGCACGAGCTTGCCGAGGTTCTTGACCGGGTTCTCGACGCCCAGCACGTTAGAAACCTGACCCACGGCCAGAATCTTGGTCTTGGGACCAACCTTGGCAAGAACCTCCTCGGTGGTGAGTTGGCCAGTCTTGGTGGGGTAGAGGTAGACGAGCTTGGCGCCGGTTTCGCGGCAGACCTGCTGCCACGGGATTAGGTTGGAGTGGTGTTCCATGATGGTGATGACGACCTCGTCACCGGGCTCGAGCACTGTGGGCGCAAAGCTCTTGGCGACCAGGTTGAGCGACTCGCTCGTGTTGCGGGTGAAGACGACCTCGTTGGCCTGTGAGGCGCCGATGAGGTCGGCGATCTTCTGGCGGACCTTCGCGATGGCGTCGGTTGCCTCGACGGACAGCGAGTACAGGCCGCGCAGGGGGTTGGCGTTCATGCGCTGATAGAAGTCGCGCTCGGCGTCGAGCACGCAGGCAGGGCGCTGCGCGGTGGCGGCACTATCGAGGAAGGCGATCTCGGGGTGCTGCTGGAACAGCGGGAACTGTGCCTTGTAGGGATTGGTCTCGATATCGACGGTAGGCCAGCCGCGCGAGGCCTCGTCGCTGGCGTCGAGCTCCATAGGCTCCGGTGCGGTACAGGTATCGCATTTAACGTGCTCGGTGTCGATCATGCGAGCTCCTCTTCAAAGTTGTCGATCAGGTTGTTGCCCAGGCGGACGACGGCGGCGCGGGTGCGCTCGTCGGTGGCGGAAAGCGCGACGTCCTCCAGCTTGGCACGGACGAACAGGTCCTCGGCGGCGTTTTGGTCAAGGCCGCGGCAGGCGAGGTAGAACAGCTGCTCGTCGCGGACGTGGCCGATGGTGGCTCCGTGGTTGCCGGCGACGTCGTCCTCGTCGCACAGGATGACGGGGACGGTCTTGTTGTCGACGCCCTTGTTGGCCAAAAGCACCGTCTCGCGCTCGGTGCCGGTTGCACCCTTGCAGCCGTGCACGAGGTCGATGGTGCCGCGGTAGACCTTCTTGGACGTGCCGGTCAGTACGCCGTTGGCGTCGATCTCGCACTCGGTCTTGCGACCGCGGTGGCGCAGCTCGTAGTTAAAGTCGCGCACCTGCTCGCGGGCGCCCAGGTAGTCAGTATCGATGGTGACCTTGGCGGTATCGCCCAGCAGGTCGCCGGCAAGGCCGGTGGCACTGGCGCCGGCACCCAGGACGCTGTGCTGCACGTTGACGCGCGCGCCCTCGTCCAGGAACAGGCCGGTGTCGTCGAGCGCGATCCAGCTATCGTCGAGCGTCTGCGTGCAGGTCACGTTGACGGTGGCGTACTCGTGGGCGCACACGCGTAGCACGGAACCCACGACGCCTTGGCCGGCAACGGGGGAGTCTAGGGCAATAAGCAGATCGAGCGTCGACTGGGGACGGGCGACGACGTCGATGGCGGCGATGGCCGCGGCGGCATCGACACCGCTCACGCGCACGGTAACCGTGACGTGCTTGTATGCGGGCACATCGATGACGATGCGCTTGGTGGCGTGCTCGGCCAAGTAGGCGTAGGCAGCCTCGCCCATGCCGGTCTCGAAGGCTTCAACAGGGGAGAGCTCCTCCTCGAGCTTGATGGCGCCGGCCTGGTAGACGGAGGTGGCGGGCACGTCGAGCTCGGTCTCGGGCGTGATGCGGGCGCGGTCGG
>CALHJX010000085.1:0-9438 GCA_938033385.1 uncultured Collinsella sp.
CGGACGCTCACGGCGCTGGAAGTGCTCGCCGTCGCCCTCAGAGGCACCCTCGGCGCGAGCCGGGGCCTCGGGCTTGTCAAGACGATCGAGCGAGATCTTGCCGCGATCGTCGACCTCGATGACGACGACCTTGACCTCGTCGCCGACGTTGAGGACGTCCTCGACCTTCTCAACGCGGCCCTTGGCAACGCGGGAGATGTGCAGCAGGCCGTCCTTACCGGGCAGCAGGTTGACGAAGGCGCCGAAGGGCTGGATGGAGACCACGCGACCGGTGTACTCCTCGCCCGGCTCGGGAACCTTGATGATGAGCTTGATGCGCTCGACAGCCTGGTCCACGGACTCGCCGGTGCCGCCGACAAAGACGGTGCCATCCTCCTGGATGTCAACCGAAGCGCCGGTCTCGTCCTGGATGCCGCGAATGACCTTACCGCCGGAACCGATGACGTCGCGGATCTTGTCGGTCGGAACCTGGATGGAGACGATACGCGGAGCGGTGCTGCGCGTAGTGTGGCGCGGCTCGGGGATAACATCGAGCATCTTCTGCAGGATGAAGGCGCGACCCTCCTTGGCCTGCTGCAGAGCGCGAGCCAGGATATCGAAGGTGAGGCCGGTGGCCTTGTTGTCCATCTGCAGGGCGGTGATGCCCTCGGTGGTGCCGGTGACCTTAAAGTCCATGTCGCCCAGGAAGTCCTCGAGACCCTGGATGTCGGACAGGACCACGGTCTTGCCCTCCTCCTGGATCAGGCCCATGGCGATACCGGAGACCGGGCGCTTAATGGGCACGCCGCCGTCCATAAGGGCGAGCGTGGAACCGCAGGTCGAAGCCATCGAAGAGGAGCCGTTGGACTCCATGACCTCGGAGACCACGCGGATGGCGTAGGGGAACTCGTTCTCGTCGGGAAGCACCGGAAGCAGAGCGCGCTCGGCCAGATTGCCGTGACCGATCTCGCGGCGCTTGGGGCTGCCCATGCGGCCGGTCTCGCCGGTGCAAAACGGCGGGAAGTTGTAGTGGTGCATGTAGCGCTTGCCCTCGGTGGGCTCGATGGTATCCAGACGCTGGCCCTCGTTGAGCATACCGAGCGACAGGACGGAGAGCACCTGAGTCTGACCGCGCTGGAACAGGCCGGAGCCGTGAACGAGCGGCAGGTAGTTGTCCTTCACCATGATGGGACGGATCTCGTCGGCGGCACGGCCGTCGACGCGCTCGCCGGTCTCGACGACCATGGTGCGCATGGCCTTCTTCTCGAGCTTCTTGAGCGCCACGGGGATCTCGCGCTCCCAAGCGGCCTGCTCCTCCTCGGTGAACTCGGCGCGGATGGACTCCTTCAGAGCCTCGACCTTACCGATACGGGAGAGCTTGTCGGCGTCGCGAAGGGCGGCAGCCATCTCGTCGTAGTGGGCGAAGATGCGCTCCTGGACCTCCTCGACGGGCTGGTCGAGCGGGTACTCCTTCTTGACGATGGCGCCGTTGACCTGCTCCCACTCGGCGACGAACTCGTCCTGAGCCTGACAGAAGGCAGCAAGGGCCTCCTGGCCAAACTTCATAGCGGCGAGCATGTCGTCCTCGGAGATCTCCTCGGCGCCGGCCTCGACCATCGAGATGAAGTCGGCAGAGCCGCCCAGCTCCAGGTCCAGATCGGAGTTCTCGCGCTCCTCGTAGGTGGGGTTGACGATAAACTCACCGGTCTCCACGTTACGGCCGATGCGCACGCAGGCAAGCGGGCCCTCGAAGGGCACGCCGCCGAGCGTCATGGCCAGAGAAGCACCCATGACGTTGATGACGTCGAAGGGGTTGACCTGGTCGGCGACGAGCGAGGTGGCGACGATGTGCACCTCGTTGCGGAAGCCATCCGGGAAGCTCGGGCGAATCGGACGGTCGATCATGCGCGCGGTGAGCGTGGCCTTCTCGCTGGGACGGCCCTCACGCTTGAGGTAGCCACCCGGGATGCGGCCGGCGGCGTACATCTTCTCGTTGAAGTCGACGGTCAGCGGGAAGAAGTCGTAGTTCTTACGCTCCTTGGACACGACCACGGTGTCGAGCATCGTGGTGTCGCCCTGCTTGACCAGACAGGCGCCGGTGGCCTGCTTGGCAAGCTCGCCCGACTCAAAGGTGTAGGTCTTGCCGTACAGCTCAAAGGTCTTGGATACGAGTGTCATTGTTCTCCTTTACCCCGCAGACCCCTTGCCTGCGGGCTTCTCATGTGACGCGAGCCCCCTGCCCCCGCCACGCTTCAGAGCGTGATTGTTCACGCCCTTACACAAAAAGAGCGCCCCGCTGCGCAGGACGCTCTTAGCATGTACAAATCCTACTGGATGTTGTCGCGGATGCCCAGAGCCTTGATGAGCTCACGGTACTCGACGATGTCGTTCTTCTTGATGTAGGAAAGAAGACGACGACGACGACCGACGAGCATGAGCAGACCACGACGGGTGTGGAAGTCCTTCTGGTGGGACTTCATGTGCTCGGTCAGCTCCTTGATGCGCTCGGACAGGATGGCGACCTGAACCTTGGGGTTGCCGGTGTCGACCGGGGTGTTACCGAACTGGGCAGTCAGCTCAGCCTTGCGCTCTTTGGAAACAGTCATTGTTTCACCTTTCGTTTAACGTCGCCCACGGGCAACTCGATTCGCCTCGGACTGGGAAGCCGCCGGTGGAGCGAGCAACCAAGGTCGAGGTACCAACGGCCGATATGTTACCACAAGCAGCCCGCCCCTGCGCATCATCACCGACCCAACATGAATTCCATCGCACGGAGGCGCTGATCGGTGTACGTGGCGGCCCAAACATGCGAAAGCCCGAGCAAGAATGCCGCCGTATGCGGGTCGATTCGCTCGGCCATGAGCGCATCGAAGGTCATGGACATGAGGGCGCGCAGCCAGGCGACCTCACCAGTCGATACCAGCTCGGCACCCGGAACGCTCGACGCGCACGATCCGCACATGAGCCCGCCCGCCTGTGGTGAAAAATGCGACAGCATGGGGTCTCCGCACAGCACGCAGGCCGAAAAATCTGGTCGGTAGCCAACGTGCGACAGCAGCTTAAAGACATATGCAGCCACAAGCAGATCCATATGCGCTGTGTCGAGCCCGCTGCCCACCAGGGCAAGCGCTCGCTGCGTTATGGCAAAGGTAAACGGGTCCTCGGCGTCCTCGAACGAGCACACGCGCGCGACCTCGGCGATCGCGCTTGCGGCGCAGGTCGTCTCGTAATCGGGCGCAGCGCCGAGCGGCGCCTCCATAAGCTCGGCCTGGGAAACCACGTCGAGTGACCGTCCATGCGCGAGCAGCATATCGACCGTACAGAACAGCTCACAGCGCGCAGCCAGGCGCCCACCGGGTTTACGGGCACCCTTTGCCACGGCACGAACCTGACGACCCCGCTCGTCAAGCATCGTCAGGATCAGGTCCGTCTCTTTGAGCTTCGTCTTGTCGAGGACGAGCACCTTGGTGCGATATGTCCGGGAGCCTGCCATGCGCGCCGCGCGTCCTTAGTCCTCGGCGTTGTAGCCAAAGCGGCGAATCTGGGCCTCGTCGTCACGCCAGCCGGCCTTGACCTTCACGTCCAACTCCAAAAAGACCTGCGTGCCAAAGATGCGCTCAAGATCGCGACGGGCGTCGATACCGATATGCTTGATCATCTCGCCGCCCTTACCGATGATGATGCCCTTTTGGCCCTCGCGCTCGACGTAAATGGTGGCGTGCACGCGCAGCACCTTCTTGGTCTGCTCGAGCGCATCGCAGATCACGCCAACGGAGTGCGGAATCTCATCACGGGTGCGGCGCAAGACCTTCTCGCGCACAAACTCGGCAACGAGCGTCTCATCGGAAGCGTCGGTACCCATGTCCTCGGGGAACCAACGCGGACCCTCAGGCAAAAAGTGCGCAACGGTCTCGATAAACGCATCGACGTTGAAGTTCTTGACCGACGACGTCACGATCTCGTCGTCATATTCCATGAGTTCGTGGGCTGCCTTAAGCTGCTCCATGACCTGTGCGGGGTCGGCCTCATCGGCCTTGGTGAGCACCAGGACCTTCTTGCAACGAGCGCATCTGACACGCTCGGCAACCCAGGCGTCTCCCCTGCCGATCGGTTTGGTGGCATCAATCAAAAACGCGACAACATCAACATCGTTCAGCTCGAACAACGCGCTCTTGTTGAGCTCGGATCCCAAGCCGTCCTTGGGCTTATGAATACCGGGGGTATCGACAAAGACCAGCTGGTAGCCGGGGCGGTTGACGACGGCGCGCATGCGGCGGCGGGTCGTCTGGGCCACCGGCGAGGTGATGGCGACCTTTTTGCCATAGCAGGCATTAAGCAGCGTGGACTTGCCGGCGTTGGGACGACCGACCAGGGCCACAAAGCCGCTGCGGAAACCGGGCTCAACGTCACCAAAGCCCGCGAGGTTGTCGTCCTCGTCGCACAGGGCGTCGAGTTCCTCGTCGCTCATACCCTCAAACGGGTCGAACTCCTCGACATCCTCGAGCTCCTCGGTATCCACCGCGTCCAGGGACTCGTCGTCCAAAATCTCATCGGTAGGCTGCATATTGTCGGACATGGGAATCCCTTTCTAAATAAAGTCGAGCGCGTGGGCAAATACCAGTACGCCCACAATCGCGGCGGTGATGGAAAGAACGTATACAGAGGCGGCGGCGATGTCCTTCGCACGCTTGGCCAGCGGATGGAGCTCCTGGGTCGCTAGGTCGACGATAGCCTCCATAGCGGTGTTGCACAGCTCGCCGTGAATCACCAGGCCACAACAGATGATAATCGTGGCCCACTCGGCAATGTCGAGCCCCACGATACAGCCGGCAATGACAGTGCACACGCCCGCCACGAGCATGACCTTAATGTTGCGCTCGGTCTTGACGGCGGTGACGAAGCCCTCCATGGCGTAGGAAAACGACTTTAAGAAGGACGGATGGTCCTTGTTCGATCCGGGAATCATAGACGGCTCCTAGTCGTGGGCGTGGTTGGTGATGGGGCCGACGTGGACTAGCTTAGGGTCCTCGCCGCGCTCGAGCGCCAGATCGCGCAGGATGGCGTCCTCGCGGGCCTCCATGACCTCGGCCTCGTCGTCCTCGATGTGGTCATAGCCCAGCAGGTGCAGCATGCCGTGAACGAGCATCAGACGGCACTCGTCAGCGGGGCTATTGCCAAAACCGGGGGCCTGACGGGCAATAACCTGCGGGGCCAAGATAATATCGCCGAGCTCGAGCGTCTCATCGGCGGGAATGTCATCGTCAAAGGCCGAATCGCACTCAAACGAGAGTACATCGGTGGTGCGATCGATACCGCGCCACTCGTGGTTGAGCTCGTGCATCTCGTCCTCGTCGACATACGAAAGGGAAATCTCGACTTCACGCTCAACGCCCTCGGCGGCAAGCACGACCTCGCAGATGTGCTCCACCTCCTGCGCATCGAGCAGCGTATCGAGCTCGGCATCGTTGCTGATCAATACACTCAACGGGACTCCTTTCGGTCGCGCGGGCGCTGCTCGCGCACGTCATCATAAGTGTCGTATGCCTCGACGATACGTCCCACCAAGGCATGGCGCACCACGTCGGCGCGCTCGAGGTGCGAAAATGCGACATCGTCGACACGGCCCAAAATCTGCTCAACGTCGGCAAGACCGCCACGACGACCCACCAGGTCGCGCTGGCTCAGGTCGCCGGTAATCACGAACTTGGAGTTAAAACCCAAGCGCGTCAGAAACATCTTCATCTGCTCAGGCGTGGTATTTTGCGCCTCGTCGAGCACCACGAAGGCATCGCTCAGCGTGCGGCCGCGCATATAGGCAAGCGGGGCGATCTCGATCACGCCGCGCTCCATAAGCTCATCGGTGCGCTCGCGATCCATCATGTCAAAAAGGGCGTCGTAGAGCGGACGCATGTAGGGATCGATCTTTTCCTCGAGGGTACCGGGCAAAAAGCCCAGGTTCTCCCCCGCCTCGACAACCGGACGCGTCAAGATCAGACGGCCCACCTCGTGGCGCTTGAGCGCGGCAACGGCGAGCGCCATGGCCAGATAAGTCTTACCGGTGCCGGCAGGACCCAGGCCAAACGTGATGGTATGCGAGCGAATGGCATCCACATAGCGCTTTTGGCCGAGCGTTTTGGGGCGAATGGCACGACCGCGATACGAAAGCAGCACGTCATCGCGAAGCGACGTAGCCTCGTGCTCACCGTCGCGCAGAACGGCCAGACAGCGCGAGATATCGTCGGCAGAAAGCGTGCGCCCGGCAGCAGCCTCACGAAAGGCATGTTCGAAAAAACGCGCCACGAGTTCGACCTCGTCCGGGTCGCCGCTCACGGAGATGCTATCGCCACGGGCGACCACATGAGCGCGAACCAAGCTCTCGAGCGCACGAAGGACGCCGTCGCCGGCGCCCAAAACGCGCGAGGGATCAATTCCCTCGGGAACGGTAAGTCTAATCTTCGAGGCTTCCATGAACCTCCCTGCGTGCATGGACCAAGCCGGAATCATCGACTCCGATGATAGCAACATCGAGCAGGCACGGAGCTGTAAGTCCACAGGTATCGTCAAGACGGGCATGATGGAACGAGCCGAGCGTCAGGTTGTCACCATACTCGAGCACGGCACGCTCGACCGTGCCCACGCGACGACGAGCGTCGGCAATGGCGAGCTCCTGTGCGGCGGCCCGCATACGGCGGCTGCGCTCGGCCATAACCTCGGGCGGCACCTGGTCGGGCATCTCGGCAGCAAGGGTGCCGGGACGCTTGCTGTAGCGGAACACGTGCATACGCGAGAAACCCACACGGCGGCACAGCGCCAGCGACTCCTCGAACTCCTCGTCCGTCTCGCCAGGGAAGCCGACAATAACGTCGCAAGAAAGTGACGCCTGCGGCAGATTGGCGCGAATCATACGCACCGTGTCCTCAAAGGCCTCGGCACTATAGGGACGGCCCATGCGATGCAGGGTCGCCGTGCAGCCGGACTGCACGGGCAGGTGCAAAAACGGGGCGATACGCTGCGGGTAGCGCGCCATAACCTTAAGCAGGCGCTCGGAGATATCCATAGGCTCGACCGAGGAAATGCGCACATGCGGAATAGACGTGCGCTCCATGATGGCCTCGAGCAGCTCATCGATTTCGACGTGCTCGTCGGTCGCGCTCTTGCCATCGTAGGCACCCAGGTTCACACCGGTCAGCACCACCTCGGGCACGCCGGCCTCCTGGGCCTCGCGAACTTGCTCGAGCACGGACTCGACGGGCACGGAGCGCTCGGGGCCGCGTGCCTTCCACACAATGCAATAGGTGCAGCGATGGTTGCAGCCGTCCTGAATCTTCACGCCCAGGCGAGAGCGACCGAGCACATCGACCACCTCGCCATCGCTGCAGGCGGGAACGTTATCGGACTCAACGCCCAGCACCTCGCAGACACGTTCGGCGACATCGATCTTGGACGGCTCGGCGATAACGCGATCCGAAAGCTCCAGCAGCTCCTCGGGATGCAAATTGACCACGCATCCGGTCACGACCACATAGGGCTCGTTTGGATAGGCCAGCGCATGACGGACGGCCTTACGGGTCTTGGCCTCGGCCTCGCCCGTAACGGCACAGGTGTTAATGACGAGCAGATCGGCATCCTGGGGCTCCACAATAGCAAAGCCCAGGCGCATAAGGTCGGCAGTGATACGGTCAGACTCAACCCGGTTGACACGGCAGCCGAGGTTGACGACGGAAATATGGGGTGCGAGCACGCGGGCTCCTTAATCGAGGATATCGTCGAGGGCACTCTTGATACGGTCGGTCACCGACTTCTTACCAGAAGCGACGTCATCGCCCATCTCATCGGCAAAAGCACGGAGCAGTTCGCGTTGCTTATTGGAAAGATTGGTGGGAACGACCACGCGCAGTTGCACGATCAGGCGGCCACGCGAACCGCCACCGCCAATGCGCGGCATGCCGTAATTATTGACGCTCACGGTGTCGCCGTACTGGGCGCCGGCGGGAACCGTCACCTTAACGACCTCGTCGGGCATAATGCCCTCGACCTCGATCTCGCAGCCGAGCGCAGCCTGCGCAATCGAGATATCGCTCACCAGGTACAGGTCGTCACCGTTGCGCTTAAAGCGCTCATGGTCGGCAACGCGCACGTTGACAATCAGGTCGCCCGAGGGCTCGCCGCGAAGGCCGGCCTCGCCAAAGCCGCTCACACGCAGCTGGCGACCGGTCGAAACGCCGGCGGGAATATCGATGTCGATCTTTTCGTGCGAAGGCGTGCGGCCCTGGCCGTCACAGGTCTCGCAGGGATGATCGATGACCGTGCCCTCGCCGTGGCAGTCGGGGCAAGGCGAAGAGGACTGGACCTGGCCCAAAAAAGAGCGCTGGACCGTGGTGACATAGCCCGTGCCGTGGCAGCGGCTGCACTGTTTTTCGGTCGCACCGTCAGCCTTGCCCGTACCGTTGCAATCCTCGCAGGGAGCAAGGCGGTCATAGCTGATCGTCTTTTTGCAGCCGAGCGCCGCCTCCTCGAGCGTCACCGAAAGCGAGATGGCCATGTCACGTCCGCGACGACGCTCACGACGGCTGCGGGCGCCACCGCCGGCACCGCCGCCAAAGAACGACGAGAACAAGTCGTCCATGCCCATGCCACCAAAGATATCGTTGATATCGACGTAGCCCGAACCACCAGGGCCGTCGGCGGTGCCGTAACGGTCGTAGTTAGCACGCTTCTGCTCATCGGAAAGAACGGAATAGGCCTCGTTGAGCTCCTTGAACTTGGCCTCGGCCTCGGGGTCGTCCGAAACGTCCGGGTGTACGGTACGGGCCTTCTTTAGAAACGCGCGCTTAATCGTCCGCGCGTCGGCATCCCTGTCGACGCCAAGCACCTCGTAGTAATCCCTATTTTCCGACACGACCTAATCCTTCCGACTTTCATTATTGTCACAGTGCGTCCTATACCCAAGCTGGGCCGGCCGCAAACAGAGGGTTTGATGTTATTGCATTTGGTACGGCGAAAGCATGGCCCGTTGCGAGCAGCTCGCGAACCAAACCGACACGAGCGCGAACATGAAGCCGTTGGCAAAACCGTTGGCAAACTGCATCGCACCGCGCTTCCACCACAGCAGACTGCGATGAAGCACACCGTCCGAAAGCACCATGAACAGGCCCATGGTAAACGGAATAAAGCACATCACGGCAAAGGCCGAGAACACGCCCGAGATGGCCGAGAGTACCAAAAACGGCGCCACGATGCCCATCAGGTAAAAACCGGTACGAGCTTTGCCTTCCAAGCGCTCGGCCTCAACATGGGCGCGGCCGACCAGATCGCCGCCCGCGGCACCGTTGGTGCCAGCATGGCCCATGCCGCCAATGCGGACCTCGTCGCCATCGTGCGTGCCGGCAGGAAACTCAATCGTCTGCTCGGAGGTTACGCGAGTACGACCGCTGCCGCCGCAATCAGGACAGGGGGCGG
>CALHJX010000086.1:0-4923 GCA_938033385.1 uncultured Collinsella sp.
GCAGCAGCCACAAACCCATCCTCGCCCAGCTCGACGCCACCGTCCCAGGTAGCGGCACCGCCCACGGTAAGCGGATCGCCGCCGGCGCGCATCACGGCCTCCTTCTGGTCCAGGATGCCGCACGCCTCCACGATGGCATCGATCACGGTCTCGGGGCGAATGGCGCACCCGGGCGCGTACACGTCCACGGGAATCGCGCGGTCCACGCCGCCGATCACGTTATAGGCATCGCGGAATACGCCGCCCGAACACGCGCAGATACCGCAGGCCACCACGCACTTGGGCTCGAGCATCTGGTTGTAGATCTGGCGCACGACGGGCAGGTTCTGGGCATTGACCGAGCCCGTCACCAAAAAGATGTCAGCATGCTTGGGGTTGCCGGTGTTGACCACGCCAAAGCGCTCCGCATCGAACAGCGGCGTGAGCGAGGCCAGCACCTCGATATCGCATCCGTTGCAGCTCGAGCCGTCGTAATGAATAACCCACGGCGAGCGCGACATTTTATGATCCATAGATGCCGCCTCCTAAATAAACACGTCGACGAGGATGGGCATAAGGTTGAGCAGGCCAAACACCAGCGCCACACCCCATCCGAGCTTAAAGCAGCTGCGCCAGGTGCTGCGTGCGAAGGTGTTGTCGATCAGCACCTCGACAAAATACGTCGCAGCCATCACGACCAGGGCCACGACCCAGCTCACGGGGTTGTCCCAAACAAAGAACATGCCCACCCACATCAAAAACAGCACGGTCTCGCACCAGTGCATAAGGGTCATCTTGGCCAGCGTGCCGCCGCTCATCTCGGTGGCGACGCCCTGGACGATCTCCTGATGCGCGTGATGCGAGTACGAAAGATCGAACGGCGACTTGCGCAGCTTGATGGTAAGCACCGCGAGCAGCGCAAGGAAAATGGGCGCGCTGTACACGATGATGGGGGCCGACTGCCCCGTCACGGCAATGGAATCGAAGCTGTCGGTAGCAAGGTACAGGCCCACGCTCATCAGCAGAACGGCGGGCTCGTAACTCATGACCTGCAGCAACTCACGATCGGCGCCAACCTGGGCAAACGGGCTTTGCGTCGAGGCGGACGCCAGTACCACAAAGATTGCAGCGAGGGTAACCATAAAAGCGCACAGCAGCGTGTTTGAGCCCGACACAAAGATGCCGCCGCCCACCACGGTAAAGATGAGCGCGCACGCCATGTAGGTATCGTCCATGGTGTTTACGCTAGCAGGGGCCTTGCGCAGCAGCTTGGCAACGTCGTAGAAGGGCTGCAGCAGGCGCGGTCCCACACGGCCCTGCATGCGAGCGGACAGCTTGCGGTCGACGCCGTCGATCAAGCCACCAACCAAAGGCGCTAGCAAGGCAAACGCCACGGTGCCAATAAATATGCCCACGACGCCCGAGCCTTCGAAATACTTACCGCGCAGCACCGAGGGCGCACTCATGGCAAGCCGCTCGGGCCCAATCCACGCGCAGCACAGCAGCGCAAACAAGATAATGCTGCAGCACACGACGCTACCCGCGGGGCCAATTCGCTTCTCGCCAAGGGCGTCCTCCGAGTACCAATTGCGCTTTTCGGCCTTCACCTCGTGTCCCATCGAACCGCGGAAATGGCGATATTTGTCGGTTCCCACACCCGAAAGGTACACGTTGACGTGCGGCTTATTGCTCACGCGGAACGACGTCAGCAGCACCACGGCGATAAACGCCACGATAACCACCATCAGATACATGGCGTCCTTGCCAATAACGTACGGCACGCGGCCAAACACCATGGCGAGGTAGGGCGACACCAGACCGCTCGAGATAACCGGGAACGCCACACAGCACAGAATCAACAGCGCGGCGATGGTATTGAGCGCCATCCATTCGGTCTTATGGACATTGACCTCAACGTTTTGAGCCGTGGGGTCGACGCCCGAAAGCTTGGCAAGCCATTTGCCCCAGAAGAAGAACGTCGCGGCCGAGCCAAAGGCCAGCACCATGATCATGAGCACGTTGCCGGTCTGCGCAAACGCCACCAGGGCGCCCCACTTGGACACGAGCATGCCAAACGGCGCCACAAACATGCCCATGATGCCCAGCATCATCAGGCGCGTCAGGTGCGGCATGCGGCTGAACATGCCGTCCATGTCCTCGATATCGCGGCTGCCGATATGATGCTCGGCCGTGCCCACGCACAGGAACAGCAGCGACTTGGCCACCGTGTGGAACAGGATCAGGAAGATGGCCGCCCATACGGCCTCAGGCGCGCCGACACCCAAGCAGGCACTGATGAGGCCCAGGTTGGAAATGGTGGAGTATGCGAGCACGCGCTTGGCGTTGCTCTGCGAGATGGCCATGAGGGCAGCGAGCAAAAACGTGATGGCACCCACACTCGTGACCATAAAGCCGGTCACGGGGTAGATGGCATAGAGCGGGCTCAGCTTGACCATCAGGAACACGCCGGCTTTGACCATGGTCGACGAGTGCAGCAGGGCGCTCGTGGGCGTGGGGGCAACCATAGCACCGAGCAGCCAAGTGTGGAACGGCATCTGTGCGGCCTTGGTGAGCGCGGCGAGCGACAGCAGAACGACCGGCATCACCAGCAGCGCGGATTGTGCGGTTCCGGCGCCGGAAAGCTCGATCATGCCCGAGATGGTCAGCGGCATGCCGTTAACGTGCAGGTACATGAGTCCGGCCAAAAACGCGATACCGCCCAGCATGTTAAGGATGATCTGGGTGAAGGCGTTCTTGATGGCCTCGGGCGTGCGTGTGTAGCCAATCATAAGGAACGAGCACACGGTGGTGATTTCCCAGCCACAGAACAGCCACTCAAGGTTGTCGCTCGTCACGATGACGAACATGGCCGAGAGGAACAGGAACATGAGCGCCAGGAACTGCGGGCGTCGATCGGGCGCGGTCTGCCCGCGCAGCGCGGCCTCGTGCTCGTCATGGGCCTGGAAGTCCTTCATGTAGCCCAGGGCATACACACAGATTAGGCTGCCGACGATGCCGACGGCGAGGACCATGATCACGCTCATGTAATCCAGGTAGAGCGGCGTTGCGGTGACAGCCTCGGCCGCAGGCAGCGTCATGACAGCAAAGGTAACGGAGCCCACCAACTGGACTATGCCGAGCATCGTGGTAAGCACGCTCTTATATTTGTGCGCGTTGTACAGGATGACGGCGCACAGAATGACGTCGATGACGGAGCTGATGATCGAGAGCACATGCGAGGTGCCGGGGGCAACCTCAAAGCTCTGCGGACCCGTGCCAAAAAACATGACGGCGACTACAACTGTCACCGCCATAATAATGCCGGAGCCTATGAGCCCCACCGCATCGCGAGCTCGGTCACCGCGCGCGAGCAGCATGCCCAGCGCCGGTACCAGCGGAAACAGGGTAAGGAAATACAGTAGCGTCATACCATCGCTCCCCCATGCAAAAACGCTGCAATTGTTTAACGTTATAGCTCAATTGAGGAGTAGCGGCGGCGGGTTTTCGGTCAACTGGGGAGTTTTAGGCGTACGGGGTAAGGGCACGTCCGCTTTGGAGCAGAGGGGTAACATTCCCTTACCGCAGCGATGGGCGCGCGGGCACTGCGCGCGGTTTATTGGCCACTTTGGAGGATGTCCCGATAGGCACGCGGCGATCCGAAAAGTTGTCTCGGCAAGAAAAATGCGCCCCTGTGGGCGCACCATCCCGTTCGCTATTCCACCTTTTTAACGCGCGGCTTGCGACCCCGCGGCTTATCGACCAGTGCGGACTCACCGCTCTCGCGATACTGGCGGCACCAGGCCTTAACCGAAGACTCGCTTGGAATCTTATACTTGATCATGGCCTCGCGAACCGTCAGACCGTTTTCCAGACGGTCCTTAACCACGGCGAGCTTTACGTCGTACGAATAGGTGTGATGACGAGCGCCCGCGTTGAGCACGGCGTCGGCACCGCCCACGGCATATGCGCGGGCCCACTGACGAGCCGTGGCCTGGGGAATGCCAAGCTTTGCGGCGAGGGCGCGGTGACCGACCCCCTCTTGGAGGATCTCGACGGCGCGCTGCCTAACCTCGGGCGCATGCGCGCGAGTCCTAGTTGCTTCCGATATACCTGCCACTTCTTAGCCTTAACCGTTAATCTGCTTTCTTACGTGCAAGTTAGATAGTAGCATTTTACTGTTTGCTCAAAACAGTTAATTAAAATAGACGCGGCGTTATCTGGGCATTTGGCACCAATTTACGACATTTCTTTATCGATTATTTACGCTGGTAGCTGACTCGCAGCTAATCGTCATTCGCTTGTCACCAAAATTGGCATCTCTTTATGCCTTTTGGTATAGAGGATATAATTATTAACCCCTCCCCCAATAATTTTGAGCGGCCTGCAAGGTAGTAGATGCCCTCACTCCTCATGATTACCGCGCATTGCCATCCACCGGAGCAAAACAAAAAGGGCGGGACCTGCTGCGCTTGCAGGTCCCGCCCCGGTTGACACCCGATGGGACGCAGTCGGGCGAGGCGGGTCCGTGCTACCGCCCCGCCTGGCCGCGAAGTTAGCTACAGTTCGTTGGCCGCGTGATATGCCGTGCGAATGGCTCTCGCGATGTCGGCGGTGCGCTCGCCCGAGCAGTCGCCCACACAGGTCACGGGCACCGTCACGCCGTCCAGGTCAAACGCGTTGGCCTTGGAGCCCACGGCCATCACCACGTAATCGCAGGCGATCTTCACCGGCTCCTCGGCGCCGTCCTCGGTGGTGCGAACAGCCTCCACGCCCTCGTCGGTAATGGCGGTCAGGCGGGTCTTCACGTGCTGCTCCACGTTGTGCTCGGCAAAGTCGCTCATGATCAGCGGCAGAATGGTCTCGGACTCGCCTGCGGCAATCTTGTCGAGCATCTCCACGATCGCCACCTCGCAGCCGTGCTGCAGCAGGTACTCGGCAGTCTCG
>CALHJX010000087.1:0-12113 GCA_938033385.1 uncultured Collinsella sp.
AGGTTCACGCCGTAGCGCGAGCCGTCCCCGAGCAGGCGCTCGAAGTTGGGCAGGTCGGTCGGCGTGGAGATGACCAGGATGTCCCGGATGCCCGCCAGCATGAGGGTGGACAGCGGGTAGTAGATCATGGGCTTGTCGTAGACCGGCAGCAGCTGCTTGGAGGTCACGAGCGTGAGCGGGTACAGGCGCGTGCCGGACCCGCCGGCGAGGATGATGCCTTTCATAGCTGATAAGCCTTCCAAAACATAGTTTTAATTCAATTCCATTCTAAGATGAATGGAATTGAAAAGCGTGAACTATGCACAAGAACCATGAACCAAATGAACACATACACAATTAAATTTACAGAGTGCCCAGGAGACCAAGCATTGCTTGGCTTCGTCAGTAAACAGTGGCCAATCCGCACTAGGTTGCATACGTACGGACTGGCCCATCAGACAAAGCAAGCTAACGCGTGCTCATCGGACAATGGTAAGGGTCACCATTTACATAATAATCGGCCCATGCAGTCCGCAATTTACCCTGTTCACGCATAAAACGAGCCCTCTTTGCACCAGTTTCATAACCACGGCTAAACGACTCATAGTGGTAAAGAAGCGCATCAGCATCAAACACGACCAACTGATCAAGAGAACGAACCCTTAAGCAATAATCAACATCATTAAAGGCCACTTCAAAACTTTCATTAAAACCGCCCAGCTGTTCGAATATAGAGCGTTTCGTCATCATGCAGGCTGCAGTAACAGCGGAAAGGTCCTGAGAGATTACAGCTCGGCGCATATAGCCAGGATCGTCACGGTCAATATTATTGAAGACGTGAATGGGGCCGCCCATTTCGTTCTCGCTGTTGCAGTAAATCATTAAAACGCCAGCATGCTGAACGGTGTTATCAGGGTAGAGAAGTTTTGCGCCAACGGCACCCACATCATCGCGTTGGCAGAAACCAAGCATTGAAGAAAGCCAGTTCGGCTCAATAACTTCAGTATCATTATTCAAGAACAAAAGGTACTCGCCATTGGTCATACCGACACCGTAGTTATTAATAGCAGAATAATTAAAGGGGCCTTCCCAGGTTGCAACTCGAACATTATCAAAAGTGGCGCAAACGCTGTCGTAATACTCGAATGTCTCTTTCTCGACACTGTTATTTTCGATAATAAGAATCTCGTAGCTCGAATAAGATGTTTTGCTTTCAATTGAATCAATACATCTACGGAGAACTTCAACGCTGTCCTTGTTTGGAATAACAATACTTACAAGGGGCTCATCCTTAATGGCGTATGAAACATGATAGAAACAGGGGGTATCGGTCAGCTCCGCTACGGCATTTAGGCCGCACCTATCCAAATGCTCTTGCAAAGCGCGTTTGCCTGCCTCGTCGGCATAATTCTTATTACCAGCACTCTTAGCGGTAGACGAATCGCTGATACGCCAGTGATAGAGAACCTCGCGAACATGGAAAATATTCTTAGTTCTTTCGCAAAGACGCAGCAAGAAATCATAGTCTTGTGCACCATCGAATGATTTGCGAAGCATGAGATCTTTAACGAATGAAACACGAACACAGAGCAAATGAGTAATGTAATTGTGAACACGTAAAAGATCGAGATTCAAGTCAGATTTATAGTGAGGGTCGACATACTCACCATCTTCATTTAAAAAGTCTTCGTCACAATACAGGGCATCTGTTTCAGGATGAATCGATATCCGTTCCGCATACCTGTATAGGGCAAATCGATCGAGCGTATCGTCATGATCGAAGAACACAATGTAGTCACCGGAAGCAGCCTCAATACCGGCGTTTGTATTCTCAGCAATTCCCTTGTTTTCAGTTAAGGGAACAACCTTAACTCTTGAATCCGACAGTCTAGCAAGCTCATCAGAAAGCGCAGCATTATTCGGGCTAGCATTTACAAGAATTAACTCCCAATTTTCATAAACCTGCTCCTCAACCGAATTAACCATATCCCAGAAAAAAGAGACAGGGGTATTGAAGAGAGGAACAATAATGCTAAATTTCACACCCTGTTGAATTGAGGGAACATCGTCAGAGCGAACGAAAGATAGCGAACGATTTCGCATTTTTGAAGCGTATGCATAGGACTCAATATAAGCAGATTTATAAAAGACTGGAGACTTCGAATCCAGCATAAATTTAACAGCAGCCGGGTCGAGAGACAGAAAACCTGAGCCATAGGGGGAGTCTCCAGAAGCAACCAAGCAAAATGTCTTATCGCCCTTAGGAATCCTCAATGAAAAACTTGTCTCGTAGCGATGAAAACCCTGAAAGCCAATCTGAGAAGGATGTCCCATTCCGACATGATACTCATCGAGTATGTTTGAATCTCCGTTAGTCACATATACATTCTTAACGGAATCTCGCTGTGGGGAACAAATAACCCCCTTAATGATAATCTCATCTTTGTTATATGCCTCAATTGCGACATTACAACGAACGTGTATTTTTCCAAAATATGAATCAGATTCAATATCCCTAAACCGAGATGTTAATGAAGAGTTAATTTTATAATTGAATCGAGATAGCCATTTTATAGCATTAAAAGATAATCTTGTTTTAAACCCGCACTTTCCGGTTACGGAAATCAACAAGCCCTTACAGGAAAGAAGAGGGACCGCAATAGTGGCAACTTCTTCTTCAGGTTGATAATGAAGCGAAAACGGAACGCTAGCCCCCGCATCTGTAACAACGCTAACAGAAATATTATCTATTTCGCTCTGCTGCAAGAAGAACGGAATATACGCGGCACCGAATCCCCGACATATCCCTCGATAACTAATGCCCATAAAAGTGACCAACCTTTTTAAAGTAGAAACTAATAAGAATAATCAGATGAAATACTCTCTAGCAAAGTTTTAACGATAACAATTCACTCACAAACGGCAAGGATAGGATGCTAAAGCGCCGCTATACTGATCAATCTAACTATATAGATGCAATTAGCGAGACAGGTACCATAGAGCACAAGATTGCAGACATTCGCCTCGCATCTAACTTTAGCTGTCCTCAATCCAAACATCAGCACAGGAAGGGCGGGTAAAAAATACCTCCCCTGAACACCCATAATGAGTTCCTCCGTATTAAACGTCCATCCGATCCACATCGAAACAAAGGCTCCAGCAAAAGCAACCAGAAACGCCACAACAAATGCTACGGCGACTTTCGGAGCTAGATAGCGGTCATCTGACGCTGACCCCACAAGGCACATGAACCCAAAAAACAAATATGGGAGCATTAAAAAGGTCGGCATAATTAAACTCTTTTGAAACCAGCCAAGCGAATAACCAAGAGTAGTCAACCAATAAAAATCACCTAACGAATCAAAAGTAGCCATAAGCATCTTAAAGCTGTGACGGGGATGAAAGATGATGTCAGAGAGATTGTAGAAAGTGCCAGTCTCTAGCCCGCGAACCGATTGACCGCTTTGGGCTGTTAGGTTAGCAATCGACGCCGTTCTAAACAAAATTACCGATGTGAGCATTACAAACACAAGGCCAATTTTAAAGAACTTGCCATCGCGTTTTGACTTAAATTTAGATAAGGGGATAAGCAAAAATAGACATATTATTCCTGAATAGATAACTTTACACGGAGCAAGTAAAGCGCTGAACAGAAACACCAGCGCAATAAATCGGCTGTCCAAGTGACCATCTGAAGAAAAAAAACCCTTCATCAAAAGCGAAAATACAATTAAAGAATAGCCGATAATTCCAGAATCATATGAATAAGAAGCCGCAAGATGGAGCGTCATGGGCAGGAAAGACACAAAAGCAATGATGGATTTACCCTTCGGAGCAGTCTTAAAAGCAAAAAAAGAGCAGGCCACAAAAACGACAATAGATCCAATACGACCAAGATAAAACGTTAAATATGAGTTCAAATTTAAGCTGAGCCCTAGAAAAAGACCTACAAGAGACCCAATCTTTGCAGGAATATTTTCGCTACCAAAGGTATAACTTATTTCAGAAAATTTCTCGATTTTTAGATTAGATGTAGTCGAAAAAAGGCCCTTAATTAAATCGTTATAGTTCACTCCAGATATATAAGGATCTGTGTTTCTGTATAAATCGTAATCTGATGAACGAACATAAAATCCGTCAGATGCTACCCCATGCCCGCCGGGCAACATATCAAGAAGCCAATAAGACGAAAAAAAATGATGTGCTTCATCTGGTACAGAAAAAGGGGTGAATACAAAGCACATTAAAAGACAGAAAAACAAAAGTAATAGCAAGTACTTCGCATTATCGGAAATCCGAATAGAATCGTTAGCAACAATTAAAAGAAAGACCAAGCACAACGCAGCTTCGGTAACGAGCACAATCAGTCTAGGATTTAACATAAACCAATATAAGCAAAATAAAATGAAGCAGAAGCATCCGGCAAACCGGACCAGCGATTTACAATTAAGCATTAAAAGCTCCAAGAGTTAAGGGGCAAAAACGAATATATCCTATACGTCATTGCTGCGCATGCTGAATGAATAGAAATAGTTCAAAATCCGGGCCAAAGGTTTGGGCCAGAACTTCAGAAACATTTCTAGATCCTCCCTGCTTCTAGTTTCATCTTTTATAGAAGCAGTAGTTTCAGAGCCTTCATGAATACGATGCCGCATCAAAATGCTAGCCGAATAAACAAAGGAGCCATCCAAGCGCGAAAAACGCTCCCAAGTTTCCCAATCAAGACTGCATTTCATATCATCTAAAAAAAGAGGGGTTGGGAGAATTGATGAGTTGTAAGTTACCGATGGGCAACAAATGGGAGAGCCGAATGAGAGAAGACGATGCTTTTCCCTTCTGCTCGCAAAATACCCTTTCTTCTTTATACCTCGAAGCAGGAATCTTTTTAAATTCAAAAGAGGAGTGTCATCGACGGGATCATCGTTTCTGAGCTCTCCATAATCTGAAAAAAAGATCGACATATCACTGACCAAATTTGCACATTCGAGCATCTTCTTCGTATATTCAGGAAGGTACACATCGTCCTGATGAGCAATTGTGACTAGTGACGTCTCAGCATGCTCAACGGCACAATTCCAGTCATGAGCAATTCCGGGTTTACCGCTATTGATAAATAGCGGTAAACCGTTTTTATTAGCAATGGACTGAATATGATTGTTTGGTGTCGAAGTCGAAATAATGATATTCGATCTGACCGTTTGGCTCATCAAAGACGAGACGCACTCTCCCAAATAAGGAGACTCACCATATGCACAAACCACGAAGGTGTGGTCATCGGAAGTAAACACCGTAAATTACTCCTCGCGGATTGATTCGATCTCTTTCTCCAATAGAGCTATCCGTTGACTTAAATTAGCGATAGCTGTTGCCTGCTTGCTCGACAAGCAGCCCAGAGAAAGAACAATACATAACAGAAATAAAAACCCAACAACGAAAATGAAGTTAGATAAAGTCGCGAACCCGAAAAAGGACGATATCACATATAAAGGTTGGGGAAAAAGCGCACACACCAGCAACGCGAGGACAAGCCCAAGCCACAAAAGCGAATACTTCAATTGCAGCTTATCTTTAAGAACAAGGCGAAGGACAAATACCGCCAAAAGCAAGCATGCAGCAATTATTCCGACACGTAACGACATTTGCATAGTAAAGATCCTCAATTCGAATAAGCGGAAATAATAATTGCAAGTGTTACCTTTATCATGTAATAAACGCTGCTAAATCCAGAAATGGAAGACTTTCCTCCCTGGCGCTCCTTCATTACAACCGGTACCTCGGTAACGGTAAGACCCTTAACCATTGCAGCAACAGCCGAGTCCGGTTCTGGATAATCCGCTGGATACTTTTTACAAAAAAGCCCTATTGCCTTTGCTCCACATGCCCTAAAACCAGAAGTCGGATCTGAAATTCTAGAGTGAGTCGTGATTGAAATAACGTAAGAAAGCCACTTTATTCCAAGACGCCTCATGAATGTCGATTGAAAACCATCGGTCTTCTCAAGAAAGCGAGACCCAATTACGAGGTCGCTTCCATTTGCAATCTCCTTAATTAGATGCGGGATATACGATGGATCATGTTGACCGTCGCCGTCAACTTGAACGTCAATGTCATAACCAAACCGTTGAGCATACTTATGCCCCGCCTGTACAGCACCACCAATGCCCAAATTCTGAGGTAAGTCGAGCACATTTATGCCATTGTCCTTACAAATCTGAAGGGTATCATCTGTCGACCCGTCATTAACGACAACATAATCGTAACCACAATCTACGACAGATTGAACGGTTGCAACAATATTATCTTCCTCGTTATATGCGGGAATTATCACCAGCACGCGCGATTTAGAAACCATCATTATCCTTAGAAGAACATCAGTAACCCTAAAAGTATAGAACACAGTGTGAAACAATTATCATCAACCAAAAGTTTCACTATCATTATGCATCATCTATTTATGTGAGACCGAAAAGTGTGGTTAAGTACCGTGAACATTCAAAATGAAAGACATTCAAAGCAGAGAGCTATTGAGCCATTATCAGTAGCACAGAATACCTTTTTTAATGCAATAGGATGTCTTTGCTATCTTGGCTGCCAATGGGTTACGACCGTAATGGTTGTAAGGCTTTCGTCTTCCTATGGAAACTCCGGTCTCTATGCCTTCGCAATGGCAACGGGAATTATATTTGCCTCAATAGCTTTATATAAAGTGCGCACATTCCAAGTATCTGATATTTCAAATCAATTCAGCAACTCAAGCTATATCGCATTTCGCTTAATAACAATTCTTATCGGCTGGATCGTTTGCGCCGTCTATATCCCCATAGCCACAAATCGCCAAATGAGTCTAATCACCGTCTCGTTCCTTTACCTTGTCTTTAAAACAGATGAGAGCTTTAGCGATGTGCTGTATGGCATTTATCAAAAGAACGGAAGAATGGACTATATCGGCATTTCGCAATTCATTCGAGGCTTTTTATCACTTTGTACTTTTTCAGCTGGATTAGCCTTAACGGATAGCCTTTCAACTGCCATTGTTTCAATGACAGTAAGCTGCATGCTTGTCACTATTGTTTACGACTTGCCGCACGCAAGACGATTCGGTTCCATCAAGCCCATTTTTGATAATTCAACACTATTATCGTTGGCCAAAATATGCTTCTTTGCAATGTTAGCTAGTCTGTTAGCCAACTCCATTGTATCTTCGGTTCGCCAGTATTTCGGTATTGCGAACGGAAGCGAAGCACTCGGACATTATGCAAGTGTTGCGACACCTGCAGTTTTAATTCAAGTTGCTGCCACCTACTTGTATAGCCCGCTAATCGGAAAACTCGCTGCAGATCTCAAGAAAGATAGAGTTCTATTTCTCAGATCATTTATTAAAACCATGGGAATGCTCATTCTCGTAATGGGTATTTGCGTTTTAGCTTTAAGTCTCGTTGGCAGCAAACTGTTAATTATTGCATTCGGAGACAGCATTCAGCCCTACACATATTTGTTCCCATACGTTTTAATCGCGACAGCAGCTGTAGGCCTTCTTCTTTATTGCAATGACGTTTTGATTATCCAAAGACGAATGAAGCAAACACTGATCTGCAATGGCGTCGCTTTCACATGCGCCATTGTTAGCGCCATACCCCTTATTGCTATATCCGATATGAATGGCATCAACTACTCAATTATCCTTGGTTGTTCAATAGCAATTCTAAGCTCGCTGTTCTGCATTATCCGTAGGTAGCCCTTTACCGACGACGCTATCTATTTAAAATGCGCAATATCAAATAAACCAATGGGGCGATATCGAAATACTGATATCGCCCCATTGGTTTCAGCTTCTATTTATACGCTAGCTTTTGTCAACCAGCTTAACCTCAAACGCTTCCATATGCAGGGCTTCTCCAGTCGTGCCGGCGCACTCGCCCGATTTAACCCAATTGAGCCAGCCCTTGCTTTGCACATGAGCTCTATAGACGACGTCATAATGCTTGGCAAGATCACCCGTCAGCTTAACTTCAACAGCCTCTATGGATAGAGACTTTCCCGTAGTGCCAGCAGCTTTGCCGTTCTTGACCCACTCTTGCCAGCCGATATTCTGAACATGAGCTCGATACTCGATGTTACCGGAATACCCAAGGTCGGGCTTATTAATCGTCAACGCCTCAACAGCAAGATTTCGACCAGTTGTGCCCGACGTCATGCCCTCATAAACAGGTTCCTGCCATCCAAGGTTTGAAACATGAGCCCTTATTGAAAAAGTTCTCTGAATAGAGGGCCGACTCGTATCCCCTGGTGCAGGCGAACCCTTTTCAACCAAAACGACCTGGTATGCCTCGAGCCTCAAGCCAAACCCAGTCGTTCCGGCAACCTGATCATTGCAGGCCCAGCCAAGCCAGCCCTTATCCTGAACATGAGCACGATAGTAAACGTCATAACGATTGGCCATCTCACCAGTAAGTCGAATTTGAATTGCCTGGACAGACTTGCTCTGACCCGTAGTACCGGAGACTTCTCCCTCTTTCACATAGTCTTGCCAACCGTAATCGGAAACATGTGTCCTGTACTCCAAGCTGCCGTCGTAGGGAACATTCTGAAGGTTGAGAGTAATAGCCTCGACAGCCTTGGACTGACCAACGGTACCAGAAGCATTTCCGCCCTTGGAAGCCGACTGCCAGCCGTCATTCGAAACATGTGAAGTTGCCAAGACGTCAAGAGAGCCTCGCGACACCTTGACAACATCGTAGCCCGACTCACTCTTCTTGTAATAAATCAGAACGCCACTGTTGTGCGAATAGATAGCAAAGTCGTAATTTACCGAAGCAAGTATGGAATCCGAAAACTCTACGAGATAGCAAGAGTCTCCCTGTTTGCAAAGGGATCTGATAGCAGCATCCGTGTCTTCGGTAATCGGAGAAGCAAACCAATCCATAATGGAATAATCGATGACGGCACCCGGCTTCAAGGCCTCGGCCTTTGTGGAATTCCAAAGTCCACCAGCAGCATCGGCACTGGCCGAGTTATACGTACTAGACCCATAACCAGACAGACCGATCTCCGGATTAAAGAAGAGGATCAGCTCCGCTGCAACGGAAGAATCGACATCGGTAATGCCAAGACGGTCAAGCTGTTCCTGCTTTTGGGGATACATACCCGTCGGTGTGTTTGGATGCCCCTTGTAATAATACAAATAGTCATCGCCATAGATAACTTCGGTCAAGTTGGCATAGTCGTCAAAATTCTGCTCGTAAGAAACGTACGTTCCAAGCAGCATCATTACCTTTTTGCCCTGCTGAGTCGCCGCATCAAAATAGCCATCGTTAAAGTTGTACAGCGCCTTAAACGCTTGGACTGTATCCTCTCCCCTATTCTGCAGGCTCGTAAGCATGCCCGAAACATTCACCTTCTTAACGCCGGGATCGGACGCGATCTTATTCGCAAAGGCATTATCGTCACCACTCGTAAACAGATTCGTTCGAGTCATCCACCACTGAGTGCCAGGCTCAATACTCAGCACGGCATACATAGAATCCCAGTGATCGTGATAATCGCTATACGACTTTGAGACCTCACCGGTTTCGTATTCCTTATTCTTGGCGGCGTTCCATAAAGTAATCAGCTCCGCTTGCTTAGAATCTGGATCCTTAACGTCAAAGGCTTCGTTGGTAAAGACATACGTGGCGGATCCATCGGACAACAGCCGAATGGAGTATTGGCCTGCGGGAATCTTGTTGGCGTAAATCATCCTATGGATCAACGAACAGGTGATGTCATTGATATACAGATTGAACTTTGCCTTGGGATTGATCTTGTAGAGAGCAGCGACATAATCCGCGAACGCCTGATAGCTCGAACTAGAAGCATTCTCCTCATGAGTCAGATACGGAAGACCGTACATCCCGGATGGAAGCGAGTTCCAGTTATAGGCACTTGGACGATCGAGCATTACAATTGACGGAACGGTCGTTCCAGCAGAAGAGGTACTGATATCCCAGAAAGATAGCGAATAGAGAACAACGGGGAAAGAAGCACTCAAAGGGGCAAGGTTGTACTCGCTCGCAGAAATGCCAATTGACTGATGGTCCTCATGAACGATATTTCCGTTCTTCAAATACTGCAACGTAACGTCAAACGGACCATAATCGCTTAATTCAATTTCACTGGAGCCAGAGCCCAGATCTCCGAGTGCAATCGTGCTTGAGACGGAACGGGTGACCCTCCCTCTATACGACATGGAGCCTGCCACCTTTATCGAATCAGCGATACCGAGTCGTATTATATCCTCGATCTGCGGAACATTCAGGGTTGCTCTAGTCGTCTCCCCAACCTGAGAAAGAGAGCAATTAAAGACATACGGGACATAAGCACCAGCGGTATCGCCGGGCGCCGCGTCATCCTTCTTTACAATGACAATCTGTATTGCTTCAACGGCATAAGACCAACCGGTGGTTCCCGCAGTCGACCCATTTGAGGTCCATCCAAGCCAGCCGAAATTAGAAACATGAACGCGATAATACAGGTCATAAGAAGATGCACCGTCACCCGTCAGCTTGAGCTCGACAGCTTCAATCTGAAGGCCCTTTCCCGTTGTGCCGGAAATGGCTCCGTCGGAAACCCAATCCTGCCAGCCTTCATTTTGCACATGCGAGCGGTATTCGATACCAAGGTTTTCTGAATTAGGGAGGGAAACCCTGAGTGCCTCAAGCCTTCGAGACTGTCCTGTTGTGCCAGAGATCGAGCCATTCGATGAAAACGTCAGTTCCCAACCAATGCCTGAAATGTGTGATTTATAGCTGACATCCGGAACCGCCTCTTTGGGCTCCACGGTAACGTCAATCGAAGGCGCCGTTTCATCGGCTGCAGCAGCAGTTTGATCCGAGGGGTCGGATTGGGTCTCTGGAACAGATTCATATTCGTTGGAACCAACATTTTGATCTGCCCAACAAGCCAAAGGACTCAAAAGCAGCATCGACATGAAACAGGAAACCAGAACAATAAATGCTCTAAATTGCCTTTTCAAAAGAATCGCCTCCTAGATAGACAGCCGTCAATAACCATACTATCGGGAGTTATCTTCATTATTGCCACCAATTAGGTGAACGAAGAAAAAGGAGCCTAATCCAACGGCAAGGGCCCTTTCCTGTTGCCAAGATACGGCAACAGGAAAGGGCCCTCTAACAAGCTCTCGCCGTTAACGGGAATAGCTAGTAGATCACCACCTTAGTAGCAAGAGGCACGTTATCCCAAATCCATTTAGCGCGACCGATGGGCAAACGCACGCAGCCTTGTGAAATATGCATTCCCATTCGGCTGTCCATGGGATTAAAAGTTCCCTGGTAGTACGGTATTGAATGGAACAGATAGTCCCCGTAAAACTGCGTGTAGTAGTAGCAGGTATACCCATTGTTAGCGTCGGAATAATTTAGCCAAATATAGTCGGCCGAGATTGACCAATCCCGGCCGACCCATTTTAGCCAACACGCCCGCATCTATGTCTTTCCTATCGCTTCCCTACATCCCCTCGGGCTGGATCCCCCTCACCTTCACCGCCTGGGGGACGGCCTCCACCGAGTAGGTGTCGAGCCCCCTGCCGCGGTAGCTCGGGCCCCGCATCACGAACACCGACGCCTTGTCGAACAGCCTGTCGAGGGCGCAGAGGAGCGTGTCGTCCCCCGTGAAGAACTCATCCCACCCGCTCGGGGCGATGTTGCTCGTTAGGACCATCGCGTTCGGCCCCTCCTTCTCGTAGCGCCTGTCGACGACATCGAAGAACAGGTCGGTGCACGGCCTGTCGTAGACGCATCTCCCCACCTCGTCCACGATGAGGCACGACGGCTTGACGAGCGAGGAGACGACCCGCGAGGTGTTTCCCCGCTGGACGGCCTTCTGGAACCTGTCCCTGAGCTCGGTCGCCTTGATGTAGTAGGTCTTGAGCCCCCGCATGCAGCACTCGCGCCCGTAGGCCTGCGCGAGGTGCGTCTTCCCTATGCCGCCGGGCCCGACGAAGGCGACGTTGCGGTGCGCGTAGAGGTCGGCCAGCGACGGGAGCTTGCCCAGCGCGGCCGCGTCCCGGCCCTGGATCCTGGAGAAGTCGAAGCCCTCGAAGGTCTTGGGCTCGCGCCTGGGCAGCCTGCTCAGCCTCA
>CALHJX010000088.1:0-12089 GCA_938033385.1 uncultured Collinsella sp.
CCCCGCCCCCACCGGCAAGCTCGCCCGCCTGCGCGGCGCCTTTGTGAGCAAACCGCTCGTCGCCGCCGTCCTGTGCCTGCTGCTCGCCGGCGTCTTTGCGCTGCTGGGCATGGAGGTATCGTCCAACCACGACTTTACCTGGGTCTACCCCCTGTGCATCCTGCTCGAGTGGGCCATCATCACCACGCTCATGGTCGGCTTGTTCTTCCTATTCCAGCGCCACGGCGCAGCCCCCGCGGTCCTGGCCTTTGCCCTCTTTATCCTGGGCATTGCCGAGTTCTTCGTTATCACGTTTAAGTCCATGCCCATCCAGCCGGGCGACCTTTCGGCCATCTCCACCGCCGCCGCGGTCGCCGGCACCGGCTACACCTTCTCCATCTCGCTGTTCTGCGTGCTGTCCATGGGCTTTACCGCCATCGCCATGCTGCTGTGCGAGTACGCCGGCCTGGTGGCACCGCACCGTCAGAAGGGCGCCGCCAACGCCAAGCGCATGCTGCTCACCAACCTGCTCGTGGCCGTGCTGTGCCTGGGCGGTGTGACCGCGCATGTTACGCTCATCGACTACTACAACACTCTCGGCATCACCGTCTACACCTGGCGTCCGCTCGAGAGCTACTGGCGCGAGGGCTACCTGCCTGCCTTTATTAGTGCGGCACAGTCCATCAAGCCGCCCAAACCCGCCGACTACTCCGTCGACGATGCCAAGGCCACGCTCAAAAAGTACGCCAAGGCCTACGACAAGTCCGACGCGGCCAAGAGCGACGAGCGCGCCGCCGCAAAGGAGCAGTTCGACAGCGAGAAGCCCACGGTCATCGCCATCATGAACGAGACCTTCTCGGATCTGTCGATCTACCAGAACATGCGCGCCGGCTACGAGGGCCCGCAGTACTTTAAGAGCCTGTCCAACTGCCTCAGCCGCGGTAAGCTCTATGTGAGCGCCTACGGTGGCGGTACCGCCAATACCGAGTTTGAGTTTATGACCGGCAACTCCATGGCCAACCTGGGCTCGGGTGTGTACCCCTACACCATCTATAACATGGAGACGACCGGGAACCTGGCAGAGCAGTTCAAATCGCTCGGCTATTCCACCACGGCCATGCACCCCAACCACGCGACCAACTGGAACCGCGAGAACGTCTACAAGGACTTTGGTTTTGACCAGTTCCTGTCCATCAACGATTTCCAGGGCGCCGATACCCTGCGCGGCATGGTAACCGACCAGGCTACCTACGACAAGATTCTTGAGCTGCTCGACCAGAACGCCGATCCGCAGTTTATCTTCGACGTGACCATGCAGAACCACTCGGGCTACGATACGGGCCTGCTGCCGGTCGACAAGCAGATGCACCTGAATATCGACACGACCGATCTGGACGCCAAGACCGTCGAGGACGGCACGCTCTCCGATGTCGACGAGTATGTCTCGTGCATCGAGCAGTCCGACCAGGCGCTTCGCTACTTCCTCAACGCCCTGAGCAAGCTCGACCGCAAGGTGGTCGTGGTGTTCTGGGGCGACCACCAGCCATTCTTCCCGTCCAAGTTCAATGACAAGTGGTTTACCGGCGAGGACGACGCTACGCATCAAGAGCGTCTGTGGCAGACCGATTACATCATCTGGGCCAACTACGACGTTGCCGGCTGCGACCAGACGAGTGAGGTCGACGACCTGTCCACCAACTACCTGTCCACGCAGCTTATGCAGCTGATCGGCGCCCCGCTGACCGACTACCAGAAGGCGCACATGACGCTGCGCGAGTCGCTGCCCGCCATCAACTCCGTGGGCTACGAGGACGCCAGCCTGCGCTGGGCACTCTCCTCCAACGTCACCGGTGACGACGCCGCTGCCGCAGCCGTAACCAAGGCGCGCGAGGATTACGCCAAGATGCAGTACTACGAGATGTTCCGCGACGGCAAGAACGTGTACACCGAGCACTTCCAGACCGAGGCCAACGAGACCGACCCCAACCTGGCGCCGGGCACGACCAAGATCAAGTAGCTGCTAGCTGCTGAGCCACAATTGAAACGTCTGTCCAGGCGGAGGCATATAAGGTTCCCTGCTCGGACAGTCCTGCGCAAGACGAAGGCCACATTAAGTGGCCTTCTTTGCGTGCGGAACTCGCGATGAACCTTATATGCCTCCGCCTGGACAGACGCCCTGATGTTGGGGCGTGGCTTGTCTTGGGTGTATCGCCGAACATATATAAGTTGAAGGCCACGTTATGTGGCCTTCTTTGTTTGCGGAAAGTGTGTCCCGGAATTCTTGTCTGGAATGGGACGCAGTTTCCCGTTGAGGACCCTTTGGGAAAGTGCGTCCCGGTCTGGGCGCTCAAACTGGGATGGATTTTCCGGATGAGGGCTTGACGGAAAATGTGTCCCGTTCCGGGCGCTAATTGTGGGATGCAGTTTCCGCTTGCGGAGTCTCCACTCAACAGAAAACCCGGGTGGCCTGTTTTTTGGCTACCCGGGTTTTTGGGTTGTCGATATGTTCGACTGGCTACTAGTGGGTCTTGCGGCGCTTGATCAGCATGATGAGGGCGATCACTACGAGCGTTGCTCCCGCTGCTGCTGCGGTGGCGACTAGGGCGAATGTTTGGTCGCCGGTGTTTGCGAGGTTCTTCGCTGTGGTCGTAGTCTTGACCTTGGTGTCGGTCTTAGCTCCGTTGTCGGACTTGGGCTTGTCCGGGTTCGTCGGGGTCTCAGGAGTCTCGGGGTCCTTTGAGCCTTCGGAATCGGTTGGGCCGGCGGTGTTTACCAGCGTATGGTCCAGGAACTTCTTGGCGCCCACACTTGCCTGTGAGAACAGGCGGCGCGTGCGGATCGGGGTGGCGTTCACCGTTGTGGGCGCCGTCTCCTCGGCCTCGATATTCACGAGCGTCGTGCCGGTGTCGAGGCCCACGTCGTTGTATCCCACGTGGCAGTAATACTGCGCACCGTCATCGTCTGCGGTCAGGTCAATCTCGAGCTTTGAGGCCGTTCCAGCCGCGAGGTTGCCATCGGCACCCACGAGCTTAAACTCTGTCTCGCCGCGGCCCTTGCGGTACCACATATAGGTCGGTGCCAGCCCTGTTTCGCTATCGTCGGCACCGAGTTGCTTCACATGGCCAATCGCCGAGAGCGTCAGGTGGCTTCCCGCCGCGCGCTCAACCGAAGAGTCGTATCCAAGATCCGACCCCTCCGCAGCATCCGCCGCAGGTCCGCTCACGGTCATCGTCATGCCATCGGGCATGGTCTTGACCGTGATGATTGCCGAGCGAATACCTGTTTCGGTCGTGGATCCATTCTTAACGGCGGCGATGGCGAATCGATACTCCGTATTGGGCTGCAGCCCATCCCACTTGAGCGAGGTCTGCGTGTTGTCGGCAATCTTCCAGCTATTGACGACCGCATCCGCCGCATTGCTCTGCAGCATGCCCACGCCGTAGCTAAAGCCACTCTTGTTTGCGAGTACATCGTCCCAGCTAAACGTAACGCTGGTCGAATCGACGGCGTTTGCCGTAAAGCCCGTCACGGCCGGCGCGTCGGGCATCTCGACGTCCTTAACGTCATAGCCCACGATCCAGAACTGGTCGGTGTCCTTGGTGCCGAGCTTGTCGCCCGAGTCTGCCTCGAACTTGTCGACATCCACCGCGTTGACGCCCAGACGCCACACAAAACCGTACTTGCCCTGCGCGGCCTCGGGCAGGTTGTCGACGGTGCCGCCGTATTCGGTCGATTCACTCGAGGAGTTACCCGTAGTAAAGCCGGCGTTGGCACCAAAGCACAGGCCGCCAAACAACTCGTGCTTTGCGAGCTTCGCGCCCATGACAACGCTGCCGTTCAGCGTCAAGCCGAGCTCGAGCTCCTGCTCCTTGCCCTCCTCGACTTCGATGGTCTGCTCAATGCTCGCCCCCGACTGCGCGGCGGCGCCGTTAAACCCATCGTGCGTGTAGGCGCGCGTTACGCCAGGCTTGCCCAGGCCAAAGGAATCCCCAACGGGAGTCTCGCCGTTGAGCGTCGTTTGATAGGTTCCGGGTTCTCCCGACCGGTTGGTCAAAAAGTAGCTGAGCGGCGTCATATTGTGCTGTTTGGCAATGCGGTCATAGGCCTCGACATTAACGACCGAGGTCTGCGCGCCGAGCGACACGGGCGCCGCCATCACGCCCTTGCCACCAGTTTCCTCATTTTCGATCTCATACTCGTAATAGACCATCGGAATCGTGTAGAGCACGGCCTTGTCACCCTCGCCGGCATGCGACTCATAGCTTACGCTTGCGCTGACCGTGCGCTCGCTCCGGTAGTCATAGCATCCCTCGGCGGCAAAATCGACTGAAGCATTCATCGCGACCAGGGGCGGACCGGTCTGCACCTCGACGGCAACGCCCAACTCGGCGCCAATGGTATAGCCCTGGGATGTCCCCGTGCCCTTTTCCTCTCCGTATGACGTGCCGCCCAACACCAGATAGCCGTATGCCTGCTCCAGATCCTCAACATAGGGCGCATCCTGCAGCACGGCAAGCACGCGCGGGTTGGTATAGACCTTGTAGCGGTCCTTGTACGTGATCTTGACGCTGTCGTTGTCGACATCGGGCAGCGCGAGCGAGATAAATGTGCCGTAGGTAGTGCCGCGACGGTTGCTCTCGCTAATCACCTGCTCCTCGCCGCGGCGCACCTTTCCGTTCTCGTCGAGCGAAAATGCGAGGCGGTCATCCAATAGTAGTCATCGTTCTTGCGCAGGTCCTCGTCGCGGTGCTTGCCCACCACGGCGATAAAGCTCTCGTTATAGCGGTCCGAACCCGAGACGCTGCCCGCCTTGACGTCGCTGATCCACACCTGCTCTATACCCTTGTGGTCATGCTTGTTGCTGCTGTTGTATTGCTGACCGCTCATGCTCATGGTTCCGACCATGGACCCCAAGCCCTGAGCCCCGCTCTGTGCCGTGTTGCAGGCAAAGTCGCGGAACACATCGCCGCCCACGAGCACCTCGTCGACCGCCAACTGCTCGGACAGGCCGTCAAGGTTGGCAGTGGCAAGGGCAATAGGCGCCAAGGTGCACGGATAGCGCTTATCCTGAGCGCTATCCTTCCATGCGCTGTTGGGCACATGCATCAGCCCACAGGAGGCGAGGAGCCCGTCTCTGTATTCCTTACAATCGGAAAGCTTGAACTCGCCAGACTCCGAGTCAAAATACGCGTAGCGGTACAGCGCGCCGTACAGCCCCTTGCTGCCGTCAGAAGCGCCGTAATCAAAAGCGCTGCGTTGCCAGTCATAGCCCGCAAGAATAAGGCCCGTGACGGTTTCACCCGTCTTCTTTCCTTCTTCATCGTAGGCGGCAAACGTGCCGAACGTCGCATTCGCAGCGACCATGGTCTTGCCGTTCGCGGAGAGGGAGATTGCGCCCGCGTCGCCCAGAGCATCGACATGGACGAGCGCACCCTTGGATGCATCCCACGAAAACAGCTCGCAATGCGTCGACTTATCAATATTCTTCTTGCCGTAGGGTGCCGAGACCACGATGGCGAGGTCATCGCAAAAATCGCGATCGAGGTCGCCGGCCGCTAGCGAAACGACAGGAGCTGACTGAAGCTGCGTCCAGGAGTCGTTCCCGCCCTTGTTGTGCGTGGTGTAGTCCGCGGCGTTACCGGCATCGATCTTGACGACGCTTTGCTTCCAGTTGCCGCCCTCCAAGTCATACATGTCGACTACAGCCTTGCGCACGCCGTTCTCGTCGACATAGCAGCCCGCGTAGACAAAAAGCTCGTCGACGCCGTCGCCATCGACATCGCCCGCCTCGACATCAAAGACGGCGTCGTGCTCTTGCAGGTAACCGGCATCCAGGTACTTAAAACGGCCTTCGTACATCATATTAGTGTTGACCGTCACCGGCAGGTGTGTGTCGAGAGTGCGCGTACGCCCGTTGCTAAACGAGTAGAGGACCAGCTCAACCTTTCCGGCGTATGACTTGCCGTCAATCGTCGTGGAGGAACTGTCGCCGTAGGCACGGAGCTCGGCAACGCGGCTCTTTTTGCCCGTGCTGGCGTCGCTGCAGAACTCAACACTCGTGGCGTGAATGCCCGAGAAACCGTTGTTGTCGTTGGCGAGTACTGTTGAGGACTCATTGTTGCTTAGGTACGACCAGGTGCCGCCACCGTAGTCGCTATGCTTGTAGAGATCGCTGTTCGTATCGAAGTTGTTGACGTTTTGCCAGAACTTTGCGGCGCCCCACACACTTCCATAGCCATCGGTGAGTTTGCTGCTGCCGCCAATGTCACCGCGCTCGACGTTCTCGAGCTTGTCGCGCAGAGTGTAGCGATTGCCATGGCTACCGTTAGCTGCCATATAGACCTCGCTGCGCGTGGCAAACGTCGTGGGGGTATCAGTGGAATAGGGGCCAACGATATCGGCCGGAATGTCCTCGCTCGCGCCCAGACCCAGGGCTTGATAATCCTGCTCGGTCATATCGGTGATTGCGGGCGCGTCTGCCGCCTGGGCAACCTGGGGCGTGGCCGTGAAGCAGGCGACGCTCGTGGCGATCAACGCAGCAAGCGCCGCCGTCCCAACAAGCGGGATTTTCGACAGCCTACGGATACGGGGGTGTGGAACGTACATGAGGGACCTCGCTTTATTCGAGTGGAGTGGACTCATTTTTGCAAATGATACATCCGATGCCCGATATCACGTGTCTCATTTTCGCCAACGGCGTGTCTCATTTTGAGAATCCGAGATGCCGCGGAAATCTTATCCCAGCTCAAAGGCCATTTCTGGGATGTATTTTCCGTCGAGTGCCTCATCGGGAAACTGCATCCCATTTCAAGCGTCGATTCTGGGACGCACTTTCCCCTTAGACCCTCAACCGGAAACCGCATCCCACTTTGAGCGCAAATTCCGGGATGCATTTTCCGCTTGAGCCTCATTGGGAAACGGCGTCCCACTTTGAGGGCTGATTGTGGGATGCATTTTCCGGTTTTGCTCTCATTGGGAAAATGCATCCCGTTTCTTGACCGAATAATGGGACGCAATTTCCCGTTGGAGCGCCTTTGGGAAAGTGTGTCCCACTTCGACCGCCCAGAGTGGGATGCACTTTCCGCAAAGCACCTCAACAGGAAACTACGTCCCATTCCAAAGGCAAATTCCGGGACGCATTTTTCGAAAGCCTGCCCATCCGGAAAGCCCGTCCCACTTTGGACGCATCCGGGCACGGAACCATCGACCTATCAGGCCTCCCATCAATAAAGAGGCGTCCTCCCGGACGGCGGGGCACGAAGTTCATCGCGAGTTCCGCACGCAAAGAAGGCCACTTAATGTGGCCTTCGTCTTGCGCAGGACTGTAGAGCAGGAAACCTAAGCCGGTGTCCCCGCTCTCCCGGGGCCGGCGGAATCTAATTGTTCAGCATGCGGTCGAAGCTTCCCGAGTCGCCATCCCGATAGTCTGCGGTCATCAGAATCTCCTGCGGAATGCGCCCGCCCTCGCGCAGCACGTTGCGGAACTGCACGCGCGTAACCATGGGCAGATCCTTGATCGTCGCCGCCAGGTTCTGCGGCACGCCCTGGTTGGCAGCCGCGGGCTCGCACTCGCCGCCGGCCTTCACGCGACGCTTATGCTCGGCGAGCATAGCGCGATACATGCCGGCATGCAGGCGAATCTCAACCACATTGGCATTGCGAGCCTGCTCGACGATGCGCGCGCCCTCGCGGTCGATATCGCCCACATAGTAGACGTAGTTAAAGCGATAGCCAATCTCGGCCAGATAATCGTCCAGGGCATGCGAGACGCTTGCCTTGCATCCGCCGCCAAAAATCACGCCGCCCACCTTGATGCCAAAGAGCTTGGCATGCTTGCGGCCACGCAGCAGCTTGACGATCTCGTCGTAGGTGTCCAGGTTCTCGACCATAATGAACGGCTTGTCGGCACCCAGCGTAAAGAAACCCGTAAAGTGCACGGGGCGATTGGGAGCGACCTTGATCGCCTGCATGCTGATGCCCTTTTCGGTCATACGCCTGATCAGGCGCTCACCGTGCTTGCCGTCAAAAGCCTTCTCGTCGTTAAAGATCTGGTAGGCACGCTGGCGGCGCGAGGCAACCGGCGTATCGGCACCTCGGTTCTGCTCGATCCAAGCCTGGATGATTGCGATTTCCTCGGCAATCTTGCGGTTGGACATCTCGTTGTGCTGAGTGCGCTGCGGAGCCTTTTTGCCGTCCTTGCCCTCAACCTTTACGATCTGTGTCTGCTGCTCCTTGATCTTAGAGAGCGCCGTGGGCGTAGGGACAACCTTGAGCAGCTGCCTGCCTAAAACGCGGGCAAGGGCAAACGCCGAGACCTCGCCGTGAACGTCCGGCCTGGGCTGCTGGGCAGCAGTATCTGCTGCGGCAGACTCCGGCTTCTTCTGAGACTTGCGCTTAGAATCGCCTTGGGAATTGCGCTCGCGCTTCGGCATAGATGCCTGCTTCTGCGGACGAACGGACTTGCTCTCCTTCGCCGGCTGGCGCTTAGGCTGCCCCGAAGAAACCTCGGCCTTCGCATCCTCGTTCTGCGGCGTGATCTTCTCGGCCGCAGTCTCGGCATGGGAACTGCGGCCCCCACGATGGCGACGGCGGCGAGGCTTGCTCGACGCGCCCTGCTCCGTCTGCTCATCAGTAGGCTGCTGGCCCTTGGCCTCGGCATCAACCTCAAGCTGCGGCTCAACAGGCTTCTGCTCGCGAGCCTCCGGCTCAACGGCCTTCTCGTCCTTCTCGCCCTGAGTGGTCGAAGCCGGTTCGCCCTTCTCCTGACGCTTTACGGGATACGCGCGCCCTGCAAAACCGCGGCCGGGACGACACGAACCCGGAGCCCTCTTGGCAGACTCCTCAACATCGTCTGCAACCTCGGAAGGCTCTTCAACCTCACGCGCGACATCCTGCTGCGCAGCCTTGAAGTGAGCACCGCGACGGCGCTTGGGCTCTTGGGCCTCCACGGGCTTTTGCTCCTTCGTGGGCTTCTGCGACTCGGCAGCAACCTCGGTCTCAACAGCCTCGGCATCCGTCTCGCCCTTTTGAGCAACGGCGCGACGGAAGCGCTCCTGCTGGGCGCGGCGCTGCGCATCGCGCTTGCCACCCCCACCAAAACCGCCGCGTCCTGCCTTGGCCGTAAAGGCACGCACGACGTTCTCATCGAGCAACTCATCGGTATCGACATGCTCACGCGGAGCAGCTTCTTCCACAGCAGGCACGTCAGCGGAATCCTCGACGACAAAATCCTCGACGGACTCGGCAGGCTGCTCCTGGGCATCGCGAATCTCGGCATTGATGGTATAGAACGCCGGACGCCCGTTAATGCCGCTACCCTCGATCTTGGTCACGATATTTGCCGCGATAAGCTCATCGCGCATCGCCTTGGTGTCACATTCCTTATCGACGGAACGGAAAATTTGCGCCAGCGCACTCGACTTAATCTTGAGCGCCTTGCGGCAGAGCAGGTCGTAGGCAACCAGCTTGGCACGCTCAGCAGAAAGCGACGTCTGGCCGCTCAGACGTTCAGCCAGGGCATCGACATTATTTTGGTTATCGGAATATACCGTCTTGGCCACGGGGCCCCTTTCATATGTACACATATACGTCTACATGGTACAACGCGCGCCCTTATCCACGCAAAACATCTGCGAGAACACTCGAGCGCCACCCGCTTTTGCATGAAAAAAGGACCGAGCCCGCAAAGTCGCGGACCCGGTCTTTCCGAGTCATATAGATGTGACGTTCAACTCGTCAGGTCGACTAGGCCTTGGCGGCCTCGGCGTCGGCAGGAGCCTCAGCGGCAGCGGCGCGACCGTACTCGGCCTTGCCCATCTCGGACCACTCGGGCTCCTCATCAGGCATGGAGCCAGCCTCCTTGCCGAAGAACTCCTTGAGGCAGTTGACGGCGACGATGAGGCCCAGGACCATCAGCAGGACGGCAAAGACGAGCTGCAGGCCCTTGGTGGCGGCGACGGAGACGGCGGCCGTGGTGGCGGTAGCCGGGATGGTGCCGAAGAAGCCGTAGGCCTGGACGGCGGTCATGCAGCCCATGGCGCTCTGGACCAGCGAGGTAAAGGTGCAGCAGAGCAGGAAGACGACGGGCACGTAGAGCATCCAGCCCTTGCGGCCGGTGCACTTGCAGAAAACGGCGAGGGTGATCATGGTCATGCCGCCGAGCAGCTGGTTGGAAGCACCAAAGAGCGGCCAGATGTTGGCATAGCCACCAAAAGCGAGGGCGAGACCGGGAAGCAGGGTAACGACCGTGGCGAACCAGGGGTTGCCGAGTACCTTCATGTAGCCGGCCTTGGACTCGATGGCCAGGGCGTCGTTGGTCTGGGCAAAGAACTCGGAGAACGAGGTGCGAGCGATGCGGGCGACGGCGTCGAGCGAGGTCAGAGCCAGAGCGGAGACGTTCATGGTCATAAAGACGGTAGCGAGCGTGCCGTCAACACCGAAAGCCTGCATACCGCGGGAGATGCCAGCGGCGAAGATCTGGAACGGGGTGGAAGCGACACCGGCGTTGAGGGCGCCGGTACCGGCGGTGTTCATGTCGGAGAACATGATGCCGGCGACGATGATGGCAAGGATGCCGACGAAGGACTCGACGATCATGGCGCCGTAACCGACCTTGACGGCGTCCTGCTCCTTCTCGACCTGCTTAGAAGAGGTGCCGGAAGAAACGAGGCTGTGGAAACCGGAGAGAGCACCGCAAGCGACGGAGACGAACAGGACCGGGAACATCATGCCGGAGGCAGTGGAGAAGCCGGTAAAGACCGGAGCGGTGATAGTGGCCTGACCGTTGACGCCCAGGACGACGATGCCGAGGACAGCGCAGACGATCATGACGATCATCATGATGGAAGTGAGGTAGTCACGCGGGGTCTTGAGCATCTGGATGGGCATAGCGCCAGCGAAGACCAGGTAGACCATGACGACGGCGAACCACTGGAACTTATCCAGGTAGACCGGAAACTGCATACCGACGGCGAACATGAGAACCATGAGGACCACGCCGGTGACGAACTCGGCAGCGCCGGTGAGGTTGAACTTCTTCTGGGCCCAACCAAAGGCGATAGCGACGAAGGTGAACAGGATGGAGATGGTACCAGCGCAGCCGGCGGCATAGGACTTGGTGAAGTCGATGGCACCGGTAGCAGCACCAGAAGCGTCAACGGCCGGGGTGAACATGAACGTCTTGCAGACCATGTCGGTAAAGGCGGCGATGACGATGATGCAGAACAGCCAGCAGAACAGCAGGAACAGGCGACGGCCGGTCTTGCCGATATACTTCTCGATGAGCTGAGCGAGTGACTTGCCATTGTTCTTCATCGAAGCGTACAGGGCACCAAAGTCGTGGACGGCGCCAAAGAAGATGCCGCCGACGAGGACCCAGAGCACGACGGGCAGCCAGCCAAAGGCCATGGCGACGATCGTACCCGTGACAGGGCCAGCACCGCAGATCGAGCTGAACTGGTGCGAAAACGCGGTGAAGGCGGAGACGGGCGAGAAGCTGTTGCCGTCCTTCATGCGCTTGGCCGGCGTGAGGGCATCCTTGTCAACGCCCCACTTGTTGGCCAGCCAGCGACCATAGCCCAGATAGCCGCAGGCGAGCACCGCCGCGGCCACAACCATGAGCAAAACTCCGTTCATTACATTTCCTCCTCTAAAAAGAACTTCCTAGACATAAAAAATGAGGGCCGTCGGTTGCGCTCGACGGCCCTCATCTTCATCAGCCGCCCGTTATCGTACGGGCTAGCTGTATGTGCTAACCCGCATCAGATAATTACTACGCTGATAATGTTTAGCTGATGCGTGAACATGTCTAAGAAATCCTCTTCAATCATGATGCGAACGATCCGTGCGTGTTCACATCCCCCAGTGGTTGAAAAGGAGTATGAAACTTTAGTTACCTAAAGTCAACGCAAATATGTAATGAATTTTCAACTTTTTTTGAATTTCTCGGTATAAAACGCCACTGACCTCGGACTTTACCCGACAAAAGTTTTTGCATGATTTTGCATGAGAGATGCCCCTGAGGGCCGCGGGAGCCGGGCGGCGCATATGAACTTTCCTGCTCTACAGTCCTGCGCAAGACGGAAAGCACATTAAGTGCTTTCCTTTGCGTG